>CAWIXB010000002.1:0-106627 GCA_963839955.1 uncultured Actinomycetota bacterium | reverse complement strand
GCACTCGAGGACCGCGCCGAGGGGACGACGCGGGCGTTCGCCGAGCTGCTGCACGCGCCAGGTGTGCGTCGGACCCCGTTCTTGGCGACGCCGGAAGCGTGCACGGGCAGCCCGGCCGGCAGCTGGGCAGCGAGCTCGTCTTCGGTGCTCGCGAGGCGAAGACGTCGAGACGCTGAACGAGGCCAAGGCCACCAAGATCGTCGCGACATGCCCGCACTGCTTCAACGCGCTCGGCCAGGGAGTACCCCCAGGTCGGCGGCAGGTACGAGGTCATCCACCACACCCAGCTGCTCTCCCGCCTCGTCGCCGACGGGCGGCTCACGCCGGTCACCCCCGTCGACAGCCTGGTGACCTACCACGACCCCTGCTACCTCGGGCGCCACAACAAGGTCTACACACCGCCACGCGAGGTGCTCGACGGCGTACCCGGCCTGCGGACCCAGGAGATGCACCGCTGCAAGGAACGTGGCTTCTGCTGCGGCGCCGGTGGGGCGCGGATGTGGATGGAGGAGAAGATCGGCAAGCGGGTCAACGTCGAGCGGGTGGACGAGGCGCTCGCCCTGGACCCCGACGTGGTCTCGACCGCATGTCCGTTCTGTCTGGTCATGCTGGGAGACGCCGTGACGGCCAAGAAGCAGGACGGCAGCGCGCGTGAGGACGTCGAGGTCGTCGACGTCGCGCAACTGCTGATGCGCTCGGTGCGGCGCAACATCACCGTGGTCGCGGTGCCCGGCGAGGAGGCGCCGGCGGCCGAACCGGTTGCCGCCGAGGGGCCCGGCTGAGCGCCATCCTCCGAACGGCTTACCCCGGTCGTGTGCATTCTGTCATCCGCTGATGACAATGGGTGAAGGTAAAGGGATAGTAACGAGCTATCCGCACCTGTCCCAAGCACACCGGGGGAACCGTGAGGCACCACCTCGACCGAGCGCTGCAGTGGCGCGTGGTCGTCGCAGCGTCCGTGACTCTGGGCGCACTGCTCGTGGGTTCGTCGACCGGAGAGGTCGTCGCCGCTCAGCAGACGGTTCCAGCCGCCTCGGAGCAGACCTCCTCGGCCAGCGGTCCCAGCACCCGGGTGATCGTCGAGTCAGACCCCGGTCAGGCCCAGGCGGCCGCCAGCTCTGCCACCAGGCTCGGCGGCACCGTGGTCGCCACCCAGGCCTCCCTCGACACCGTGGTCGTCGACCTTCCTGCCGGCGCGATCGGCGCCCTGCGGTCGGCTGACGGCGTCGTCGCCGTCACCGAGGACACCCAGGTGCGGCTGCAAAGCCTCAGCCCCGGTCTGAGCACTGAGACCAACGGGAGCATGGTCAACGTCACCCGATTCACCGGCGCCACGACGTACTGGCGCAACGGCTTTGTCGGCCGCGGCGTCGACGTGGCCCTCCTCGACTCGGGCGTGTTGCCCGTCGAGGGGCTGTTGACCCCTAACAAGCTGGTCATCGGCCCGGACCTGTCCTTCGAGTCGCAGCAGCCGTCCATGGCCAACCTGGACAGCTTCGGCCATGGCACCCACCTGGCCGGCATCATCGGCGGGCTCGACCGCGGCGTGACCTCGGCGAGCGTGCTCGCCGGCACCCCGGCGTTCCTCGGAATGGCGCCCGGCGCACGCATCGTCAGCCTGAAGATCGCCGACGCTCGGGGCAACACCGACGTTTCCCAGGTGATCGCGGCCATCGACTGGGTCGTCACTCATGCACAGGAAAACGGCCTGAACATCCGGGTCATCAACCTGTCCTTCGGCACCGACTCGACGCAGGACTACCGCCTCGACCCGCTGGCTCACGCCACCGAGGTGGCCGCCGAGCAAGGTCTCGTGGTCGTGGTCTCAGCGGGCAACGGGGGCGGCGACCGGGTCGGTCTGGCCAACCCGGCGTTCGACCCGGCCGTGATCGCCGTCGGCGCCGTGAACACCCGCGGCACCTTCGACCGGGCCGACGACTATGTGCCCGCCTTCTCCCAGCGAGGCGCGACGGCCGAAGGCAAACGCGGACCCGACCTGGTGGCCCCCGGCGTCTCGCTGGTCGGCCTGCGGGCCCGCAACTCGTTCATCGACCAGATGCACGGCCACACCGGCGCGGTCGATGACAGGTTCTTCAAGGGCAGCGGCACCTCCCAGGCGGCTGCGGTCGTCTCCGGGGCTGCAGCACTGGTGCTTTCCCACCGGCCGGCGCTGACACCGGAGCAGGTGCGCGACGTGCTGCGCCGCTCGGCGCGCAACGTCCCCGGGGCGTCGTACGACGCGCAGGGGGCAGGCTCGCTCGACTTGACCGCGGCCTTCAGCACCACCGTGCGCGGAGTCACGGCCCCCAGGGTGAACCCTGGCGGCGGCTCGCTGGACAAGGCCCGCGGCAAGTTCAAGGTCAAGAAGAACGGCGTCCCGCTCACCGGCGAGCAGGACATCTTCGGCAACCACACGGACACCGGTGACCTGGCGCAGGCGCAGGAGAGCGGTACCCCCTGGAGCGGTGGCAGCTACAACGGCGCCACCTGGGCCGGCGGGGGCTGGCTCGGAGCCACCTGGGCCGGAGCCACCTGGGCCGGCGCCACCTGGGCCGGCGCCACCTGGGCCGGAGCCACCTGGGCCGGAGCCACCTGGGCCGGCGCCACCTGGGCCGGCGCCACCTGGGCCGGCGCCACCTGGGCCGGCGGCGAGTGGAACGGGGCAACCTGGGCCGGAGCCTCCTGGGCTGATGCCGAATGGGCCAATGATCTGTGGTCGAGCGCGGGCTGGGAGTGATCGACATGACATCGACACGACAAGCGGTCAGCGTGCCTCTGGGCCGCGAAGCAGACGCGACGATGGCAGGGCGTGGCGGTGCGCTCGCACCCGGCGCGACCTGGGTCTGAGGAAGGGTTTGAGTCAGGCTCGGCGCCGCGGCACTCACGCGGCGCCGTTCCTGCGCTAAGGCTGGCCCGCTCCGCAGTCGATGAAGACAACATGCGGACCAGGGTGAGCGCGGTACGTGCCCCATGGCACCCGTCGCGCCGGACCACGCGTCCGACCCGGCGGGTGCTCGGGCTGGTCCTGGTGCTCGCCGTCATCGCCTCGGTGATCTGGCTGTTCATCCAGGCCTCACCGCCGCAACCTCCTCTCGACCTGCGGATCCCCTGGTGGCTGCTGGCCGCGATGTTCGCCGCCACCGAGGTATGGGTCTTCCATATCCAGGTCGGCCGCGAGGCGCAGAGCATCTCGATCAGCGAGGTGCCCCTGGTCCTCGCCCTCTTCTACGCCCTGCCCGAGGACCTGCTGATCGCCCGGCTGGTCGGGCCGGCCCTGGTGATGCTTCTCCACCGCCGCCAGACCCTGCTCAAGTCCGGGGTCAACATCGCCCTCGTCTTCCTCGACACCGCCGTCGCGCTCGCCGTCTTCCGCATCGTCGGGGGCGGCAGCACGGCCGACGGTTGGCGCGAGTGGACGGGCGCCGTCTTGGCGTGCGCAGCCGCGATGGCCGTCGACCTCGTCGTACTGCGCATCATCATCCGGTGGTACGACGGCAAGCCGCCAGCCGGTGGTGCACGCAGCTTCGCGTCCGGCGTCGGGCTCGCCGCCTCGAGTGCCTTGCTCGGTCTGATGCCCCTGCTGACCCTGCGGCTCGGCGCCCTCGCCGCCGTGCCGCTGCTCGCGGGCGGTGCGGTGCTGATGCTGGGCTACCGCGGCTACGCGTCGCTGGCCGACCGGCACAGCAGCCTCGAACGCCTCTTCCGGTTCAGCCGTGAGCTCAGTGTCGCGCCTGAGTCCGATGACGTGCTGCCCGCCGTACTCGCGCAGGCCCGTGAGCTGTTGCGCGGCGAATCGGCCGAGGTCATGCGCTTCGCGGACTACGACGTCGCGGTGTGGCGCCTCGACGGGGAGCGCACCGAGTCACTGCCCGATGCCGAGGCACACGCCACCGGTGAACTGGTCCGCAACCTCTTGAACGGGTCGGAGGCAGTCCTGGTGCGGCCCGACGAAGGGGCCGGTTCGACGTACCTGCAATCCCGGACGGCTCACGAAGCCGTGCTCGCCCCTCTGCGCTACGACGGACAGACGGTGGGCGCACTCGCCGTGCACGACCGGGTCGGCGAGGTCCGCGGCTTCTCCACCAGCGACCTGCACCTACTACAGACCATTGCGAGTCACGCGTCGGTCGCCCTGCACAACGAGATGCTCATCGGCCGGCTGCGGCATGAGGCGCTGCACGACACCTTGACCGGTCTGCCCAACCGCGCGCAGCTCACGGCCGAGATGATCACTGCGTTGGCTGAGGCACGACCCCTTAAGCAGCAAGTGGCGGTGATGATCCTCGACCTCAACGGCTTCAAGACGGTCAACGACACCCTGGGGCACCACGTCGGGGACGACCTGCTGCGTCAGGTGTCCTCGCGGTTCAGCGAGGTGTGTCCCAGCGAGGTGACCGTGGCCCGGTTGGGTGGCGACGAGTTCGCCGTGCTGGCGCCCTCGACCACCGTCGAGCGGGCCGAGGAGATCGCCGGACGACTACTCAATGCGCTCACGCCGACTTTCGTGGTCGGGCAGGAGCGCCTGCACCTTTCGGGTTCCATCGGCATCGCGCTCGCTCCCGACCACGGCCGCACCGTCTCCGACCTGCTCAAGCGCGCGGACATCGCGATGTACGCCGCCAAGAACGGCGCCTCGCCGAGCGTGCTCTACCGGGCCGACATCGACATGAACGACGCGTCGCTGCTCTCCCTGATGGGCGAGCTCCGCGAGGCCATCGCGGCTGGCGACGTCGACATCGAGGTCGAGCCGGTCGTCGACCTGCGCACTGACGAAATCGCCTCCGCCGAGGCGCTGGTGCGCTGGCACCACCCGGTCCGGGGGACCCTGCGCCCAGGTCTCTTCCTCCCTCTGGCCGAGCGCAACGGGCTGATCGCACCGCTCACGATCCTGGTGCTCGACCGAGCCGTGGCCGCCTGCGCCCGCTGGCGCGCGGAAGGCCTCGACATCCCCATCTCGGTGAACCTGTCGGCGCGGTCGTTGCTCGACACCGAGCTTCCTGCGGCCGTGGCGGCCGCGCTGTCGCGGTACAACCTGCCCAGCAAGTCGCTCACCCTGGAGATCACCGAGAGCATCGTGCTCAGCGACGCCGACCGGGCACTGGTGCTGCTCGCCGACCTGCGCAACCTCGGCGTACGCCTCTCGCTCGACGACTTCGGTACCGGCTACTCCTCTCTCACGCACCTCTCCGAGCTGCCCATCCAGCAGCTGAAGATCGACCGCTCGTTCGTCAGTCGCATCCACGACTCCGCGCGCGACCGGGCCATCGTGGGTGCTGTAGCCGACCTGGCGCGCAACCTCGACCTCGAGGTGGTCGCGGAGGGCATCGAGACGCCGGAGACCGCCGAGCTGCTCTCCGAGCTCGACTGCGAGCTCGGTCAGGGCCACTTCTTCGCCATGTCGATGGCAGCCGACCTGCTCCCTCTGTGGGTGCGGACCCGTCGCCAGCTCCCGCCGATCCCCCGCTCGTCCGGTGAGACCACCCGCACCCAGCTGATGCGCGCCGTCCGCTAACGCGTCCGGCTTGCGGGCTTTCGCCCCTTCTTTCTCTGAAGGATCGCTGCAACTTTTCCGAACCTGGCCGTATCAGGCCGTCTCCCAAGGGATCGTGCCCGTAGACCGTCGACGGACAGCAGACCGGGAGCCCCTCGATGCACGACTTGAGCAAGACCAACAACGCGTCCATCCCCGAAGCACGCAGCAGCGAGACGACCACTGCGCGTGCCGCCGTCCGCACCGTCGACGTCCACAAGACGTACGGCAGCGGCGAGGCGGCCGTCCACGCCCTCGCGGGTGTGTCCGTCGACTTCGCCGCCGGGGAGTTCACCGCCGTCATGGGCCCGTCCGGCTCCGGCAAGTCGACGCTCATGCACGTCGCAGCAGGCCTCGACACCGTCTCCAGCGGCACCGTGCTGGTCGGCGACACCGACCTGACGTCGCTGAAGGACAAGGCCCTGACCGCGCTGCGCCGCGACCGTGTCGGCTTCGTCTTCCAGCAGTTCAACCTGATCCCGACGCTGTCGGCCGAGGAGAACATCGCGCTGCCGTCCCGACTGGCCGGTCGGACCCTCGACCCCGAATGGTTCGGCAGGATCGTCGACGTCGTCGGCCTGGCCGACCGGCTCCACCACCGGCCGAGTGAGCTTTCCGGGGGTCAGCAACAGCGCGTTGCCGTGGCCCGGGCCCTCGCCAGTCGCCCGGAGGTGGTCTTCGCCGACGAGCCGACCGGCAACCTCGACCGGCATTCCGGGGCCGAGGTGCTCTCGTTCCTGCGCCGCTCTGTCGACGAGACGCAGCAGACCATCGTGATGGTCACCCACGACCCCGGGGCAGCGAGCCACGCGGACCGGGTTGTCTTCCTCGCCGACGGCCAAGTCGTCGGCGAGCTGCTCGACCCCACCGCCGAGCGGGTGCTCGACCAGATGAAGTCGCTGGAGGGCTGAGCGGTGCGCACCCTGACGTTGCGTGGCCTCGCCGCGCACAAACGACGACTGTTCTCGACCATGCTCGCGGTGCTGCTCGGCGTCGCGTTCATGGCCGGGTCGCTGATCTTCACCGACACGATGCGCGCGAGCCTGTCGGGCGTCTACCAGGACGCCGAGCGCAACACGGACACCCTCGTCCGCGGACCCGCGACCATCGAGACCGGCTACGGCGTGCAGCACGCACCGGTCGACGGATCGCTGATCGACGACGTCGAAGCCGTCCCCGGCGTTGCCGGCGCGGCCGCCCGCATCGAAGGCTTCGCCCAGGTGCTCGACAAGAACGGCGAGTCGATCGACGACCTCGCCTGGGGTGCCACGCCGATGGGTGCCGCGTGGTCGGACAACGAGCGGCTCAACCCCTTCCAGCTCGTGGACGGCCGTGGTCCGCAGGCGGCCGACGAGGTCGTCGTCGACCGATCGATCGCGGACAACGCGAAGCTGTCGATCGGCGACACGACGTCGGTGCTGACCGGCGAGGCACCGACCCCGATGGAGGTCGTGGGCATCGCGACGTTCGCTGGCGAGGACAACCGAGCGGGCAACCGCACCGTGCTGTTCACGCCCGAGGCCGCCGACAAGCTGCTCGCTCGAGAGGGCTCCGTCGACGCCATCGCCGTCGAGGCCGCCGACGGTGTCTCCCAGTCCGAGCTGGCGAAGGCCCTCAACGCTGCCTTGCCGGCCGAGATCGACACCATCACGGGCGAGGCGCTGATCGACGAGAACGCCAACCGCAAGAACGAGGACGTGCAGTTCTTCTCGATCTTCATGACCGTGTTCGCCGTCGTCGCCCTGCTCGTGGGTGCCTTCATCATCAGCAACACGTTCACGATCCTGGTGGCCCAGCGCACCCGTGAGCTCGCCCTGCTGCGCGCCATCGGGGCCAGTGCCCGCCAGATCCGTCGCTCGGTCGCCCTCGAGGCGCTCGTCGTCGGCCTGGTGGCGTCCGCGCTCGGTCTGGTGGCCGGCGCCGGGGTCGCGATCGGCATCGAGCGGCTGTGGGACGTGATGGGCATCACCATGCCCGACGGCCCGCTCGTCATGGCGCCGCGTTCCTTGCTGATCGCTTTCGTCGTCGGCGTCCTGGTCACGTTCGTGTCAGCCTTGCTGCCGGCTCGCCGCGCGGCCCGGATCGCGCCCGTCGCGGCGATGCGGCAGGTCGCCGTGGAGCGGACGCGCGTCTCCCGAAGGCGAGTGGTCATCGGGCTGGTGCTGACCGCGCTGTCCGCTGCGGCAGTGGTGCTCGGCATCGTCGGTGGGCAGGTGGTCCCGGTCCTGGTCGGCGCGTTCGGCGCGTTCTTCGGCGTCGCCACGCTGTCGCCGCTGCTGGCCCGGCCGGTCGTGCGTACGACCGGTGCGCTCCTGCCGCGCTTCGCCGGCATGCGCGGGCTCCTGGCCCGCGAGAACGCGATGCGCAACCCGCGGCGTACCGCGGCGACCGCGTCGGCGCTGATGATCGGCGTCGCGATGGTCGGCTCCATCACGGCGTTCGCGACCTCGGCCAAATGGTCGATCGGCGACTCGTTCGACCGGGAGTTCCGCGGCGACCTCGCGGTCGAGACGGGCGCGTGGATCCACGGCGGGGTCAGCCCCGACCTGTCGCGCGACCTCGCTGCGCGCCCCGAGGTCGGCGCCGTCGCGGGACACGCGCTCACCCTCGCCGAGATCGGTGACGACTCGACCGAGCTGTCGGCCTGGCCGGGCGCGACCGTCGGCGAGCTGTTCGACCTCGGGGTCACCGAGGGCAGCGTCGAAACGCTCGGGGGCGACGGGCTCGCAATCGGCACGAAGTACGCCGAGGACAAGGGCCTGGCCCTCGGCGACAAGGTGCCGGTCACCTTCGACAACGGGGCCAAGCGGAGCTTCACCGTGAAGGCGCTCTTCGAGCACACGGACTGGACGTGGAACATCTGGGTGGACCGATCAGCGTTCACCGAGCTGCTGCCCGACGTCGTCGACACCACCGTGTACGTCAAGGCGGCCGATGGCGTCGACACCGCCACCATCCGTGCGACGGTCGATGATGCCGCGGCGGGCTACGCCAACGCCGACGTCCGGGACCGGGACGAGATGAAGGCGGCGGTCGAGTCCGGCTTCGACACGGTGCTCAGCGTGGTCTACGCACTGCTCGCGCTGGCCATCGTGATCGCCCTTCTGGGCATCGCGAACACGGTCGCCCTGTCGGTGGTGGAGCGGACTCAGGAACTCGGCCTGCTGCGCGCCGTGGGCATGTCTCGCGGTCACATGCGCGGCATGGTGCGGTGGGAGGCAGCGCTGATCGCGGTCTTCGGCACGCTGACCGGCCTCGCGGTGGGGCTCTTCCTCGGCTGGGCGATGGTCTTCGCCGTCAGCCAGGAGGTGGAGACGGCGAAGTTCGTGGTGCCGTACGGGCAGCTC
This sequence comes from uncultured Actinomycetota bacterium, assembly GCA_963839955.1. Lineage (GTDB taxonomy): Bacteria > Actinomycetota > Actinomycetes > JACCUZ01 > JACCUZ01 > CAWIXB01. Next base: position 97,750 of record CAWIXB010000002.1, on the reverse strand, counting down.
GCGATCATCGTCGCGATCGCGGCGGCCTGCGGGGTGCTGGCCGCCCTGCTGCCGGCCCGTCGAGCCGCCCGGCTCGACGTACTGCAAGCCATCGCCACCACCTGATCTGCCACCCCTCACCCCTCACCCCTCACCCCCTCACCCCTCACCCCTCACCCATCACCTCCTCGCCCACCCGCCCCTCACCCCCTCGCCACCGCCCCTCACCCCCTCGCCCACCCGCCCCTTCGTCGGTGATCATGCAGTTGTGCGGGTGCTTCGCCCTGCAACTACCTGCACAACTGCATGATCACCGCTGATTGGTGGCGGCTGATGGGGTGGCGGCGATTTGTGGGGTTGGATTCCGGTTGCAGCGGGTTGCAGCGGGTTGCAAGTCGGCGGCAAGCCTGCCGCAAGGCGGTGGCTGCACCTTCGTCGTACCGACTCACCGACGAAGGAGCACCACATGACCGCCACCGCAGGGCCAGACCTCTCGGGCTTCCTGATGGGACACCGCGGCTTCCGCGCCGAGTTCGGCCGTATCGCGGCCGCTGCGCAGGCAGTGCGCGACGACGCGCACGCGGCTCTGCTCGACGACCAGATCGACCTCGTCATGCACCTGCTGCACCACCACCACACCGCTGAGGACGACCACGTGTGGCCGACCCTGGTCGCACGGGCGCCCGAGGCTGCGCCGGCGCTGGCGCGGCTGGAGAGCCAGCACGAGGACATGGACCCGCTGTTCACCGCGGTCACCGACAAGTCCCGGCCGATCGCCGAGCGCGTCGACGACCTGTACCGGCTGCACGACATGCTCAACGCCCACCTCGACGAGGAGGAGGCGGAGGCGGTGCCGCTGATCCGGATCCACTTCACTGCCAAGGAGTGGGACAAGGACGGCAAGAAGATCATGAAGCAGCTCGACCGCAAGCGGCTGCCGATGATCGTCGGCTGGCTCGCCTCCGCATCGACCCCCGAGGAGCAGGCCGAGGCGCTGCGTGGCGTCCCGCTGCCGGCACGGCCGGTGCTCAAGTACGTGGTCCTGCCGGCGTACGCCAAGCGCTTCGCGAAGCTGTACGGCGGCGTCGCTGCCGTGCCCGTCCCCGCCTAGGAACCGCGCGCGCTGCTTCGTCGCGCCCTTGATCGACTGTTACGTACGGCAGGTGCCTTGCCCCCGCCGCCCTGCCGTACGTAACAGTCCGCGCGAGGCCCGCCGGCTGATGGGTCAGACGTCGGTGCGGTGGAAGTTCTGGAACGAGCGTGAGGCCGTCGGGCCGCGCTGCCCCTGGTAGCGCGACCCGGCCGCACCCGAGCCGTACGGCGCCTCGGCAGGGCTGGAGAGCTTGAAGAAGCAGAGCTGGCCGATCTTCATGCCGGGCCACAGCTTGATCGGCAGGGTCGCGACGTTGGAGAGCTCCAGCGTGACGTGGCCGCTGAAGCCGGCGTCGATGAAGCCGGCGGTCGAGTGGGTGAGCAGGCCCAGGCGGCCGAGGCTCGACTTGCCCTCGAGCCGTGCCGCCACGTCGTCGGGGAGGGTGACGACCTCGAACGTCGAAGCCAGGGCGAACTCCCCCGGATGCAGGATGAAGGGGTCCTGCCCATCGGGCTCGACGAGGCGGGTCAGCTCGGCCTGCTCGACCGAGGGGTCGATGTGGGGGTAGCGATGATTCTCGAAGACGCGGAAGTAGCGGTCCATACGCACGTCCACGCTGGACGGCTGGATCATGGCCGGGTCGTAGGGCGTCAGGGCGACCCGACCTGACTCGATCTCCTTGCGGATGTCACGGTCCGAGAGCAGCACGCTGCGACCTTATCTGGACGCCTGTAAGATGCCGATTCGTTCGCCCGCGGGTGTAGTTCAATGGCAGAACATCAGCTTCCCAAGCTGACAGTGCGAGTTCGATTCTCGTCACCCGCTCCACCACAAAGGCCCAGGCCAGAGGCACACTCACCCGGCCCGGGCCTTCGTCATTTGCGGCTATGAAACCCCGCGTGCCCTCTACATGCCCGTAGGCGAAGCGGCGGATCCGTCACCACCGGTCAGCTCGGCCAGGACGACCACGTTGTCGGAGTAACGGCTGGTCTCGCCGTCGAACACGCCTCCGCAGGTGATGAGTCTCAGTGCCGCACGGTCCGTGGATCCGTAGACCTTCTCCGTCGGGAACGCCGACTTGGCGTACTGCCCGACCGACGTCACCCGGAAGATCGCCGTACTGCCGTCCCGCCGGTCGATCTCGATCCGGGCGCCCTTGCGGATCTTTCGCAGCTTGAAGAACACCGCCGGCTCCCGCTGCCACGTCACGTGCCCGGCGAGGACGGCCGGTCCGAGAGACCCCGGCGTGGGGCTCTGGCCGAACCAGCCGGTCGGCTCGGCGGACTTGGGCACCGCCATCGTGTTGTCGTCCTTCAGACCCAGCCGCACGACGGGGCTCGATACGTCCAGCGACGGGATGCGAACCATCGTCGGGGCAGACCGGGCCATGATCGGCCCGGTCGGGGTGCGGTACTCGCCCGTTGCGGCCCGGCGCGGCTTCTGTGTCGGTAGATCGCTTGCGGCTGTCCGGTCACCGACCGCCGGCGCGGGCGACTGGTTCAGCAGCGCCGCACCGAACAGGACCGCGGCCAGCACGGACAACGCGACACCCACCGCCGTCGCGACGACGCGACGGCGGTGAGTGGGGTTCGCAGTTGAACTCAACTGGTGGAGCCGGCGTCGCCGAGGCGACGGCGGTAGGCCAGCGAGGCTCCCATGCCGACGAGGGCGAGTCCGCCCAGGCCGAAGATGGCGAGCGACTCGGGACCGTTGGTCGAACCGCTTCCGGTCTCGACTCCGCCTGTCGGTGCAGCACCGGCGGATGCGCCGGAGACGGTGCCGCAGGTGGCCGGGTTCGTGGCCTCCTCGGGGATGCCGTCCGCGCCGAGCGATGCAGCGAAGGTGGACTCGCCGAGCCCGTCCAGGTCGTACTTGTCGTTGTCGTTGACGTCGAGGCCGTGCTGCACGATGTGCAGGTTCTGGATGCGCTCGCCGGCGCCAGCCGGCAGCTTGATCGAGCGCTCGTAGCTGAGGTCGCCGTTGTCGTCGGCGACCGGCATGCGCTCGATCGCGAGGCCGCTCTTGGGGCTGGTGTCGCCCTTGGTGGTCAGCGAGATGATGACGTCGCCGTATTGGGGCAGGCCCTCTTCGGTGTTGACCTGGCCGTCCCCGTCCTTGTCGGACGTGGACGTGGGGCAGGTGAAGTCCATGTCCGCGTCGAACGAGCCATGGAAGTGCTGGGCGTGCGGCTGCCCGGGTGTGAACCCGGAGCCGTCAATGGACACCGTCATGCGGTCGTGGTCGATGCCGACTTCGGCAGTCGCGGTGGACCCGCTGTTGTTTCCCATCGTGTCGGTGAGGTCGAGCGTGAACGTATTCTCGTGGGCCGACGCGGCCGGTGCGGAGATCAATGCGAGTGCAACTACCGCTGGGATGCACAAGGCAGCCCTGATCGGATTGAGCATGTGAGGGTCGTCCTTCCCTAGGGTGCGGGCGACCCAGACCTGCTGGAGCCGCCCCGTCAGGGAGGCATTCGGCGCGACCTACCATCCGGATTGGGGCGAATGTTTCGACTGGTGCACATCGGCCAACCGAGGACGTTCGACCCATCTACTGCCGACCTCGCTCCGAACCATGTGAGTAGCGCCCTCGCCGTGGGCGCGGAAATGAGGCCGCATGTCCATGCCTGGCGCGCTCCGCGCGATCACCTTCCGAACGGTTCGAAGCGACGTCGCCCGATGCTGGGCGGGATTCGCCCTGCTCGGCGCCGGCCTCATCCACGTCGCCGTCGTACGAGAACACCTCGCCTTCAGCCCCGTGCACGGCACCTTCTTCATCGTCGTGGGTACAGCACAGCTGCTCGTTGCGCTGGTGATCCTGGCCCGCGATCGCGTGCCGTTCGCGAACCTGGTCATCGCGTCGCAGCTTGGTCTGATCGCCTTCTGGGCGGCAAGCCGGACAACGGGGGTGCCGATAGGGCCGGCGGCGTGGACGCCTGAGCCGGTCGGCACCGCGGACCTGCTCTCAGTCGCCCTCCAGCTGCTAGCCGTGGTCGCGGTGCTTGCCGCGGTCGTGCCCGGGCGTCGGCGCGTACGCGGAAGGCCGGGGCGATGGCTCCTCGCCATCGGTGCCGGTGCACTCGCCGTCGCAGCTCTAACCACACCCGCGTTAGCGAGCACCGCCGCCGGCGAGCACACGCATCACCACGGTGGACACGGAGCTGCGGGTCACTGACACGCGATCTCCCCGCCACCCTCGTAGACGACACGGGCATCCTGCTCGTGACGAGCTGAGCAGTTCAAAGGGGCTTGATGCGATCGGTTCCGACTAGCCATCAGGTCCCGGATGCCGGGTGCGTCTTGAAGGCATCGACGATCATGTAGCCACCCGACTTCATGATGCCGGTGATCGTGTGCACGCCCGGCTCGAGGCCCGTGATCGAGAGGACCGTCTTCTGGTATTCGCGGCTGGGGCTGAAGAACGACAACGTCCTGTAGAACTCGCCATCAATGACGAGGTCAACATCGCCCTCGTCGCTGTTGACCTGCGAGATGATGTCGAGGCCGGTCCCGTTGAACCTGAGCTCCCAGCTGTCGCCAAGGTCCTGGGTGGCATCGATGTCCTCCAGGTAGGAACCCCCGCCGCCTCGGTTTCTGTCTCTCCAGAGCCAGTGCTCGCGCGCGCCTGCGCCGCTGTTCATGTACACGACGCCAGAGGTGTTGTTGAGTTGCTCGGGAGTCGCGATCTTGGTCAGGCTCAGCGTGACGTCTGTCGAGGCTCGCCGTATGCCGAGGGTGATCGGCGCCCCGGCCGACAGCGCGTTGTAGGCCTGCCAGAAGGTGTTGCGAGCCTCGGTGACCTCGATGCCGTTGATCGTGCGTACAAGGTCGCCGCTGAGCAGCCCGGCCCCGGCGGCGTAGCTGCCGGTGGGCACCGTTGCGAATTTGAGTCCCTTGAAATCGCTGATCGCGTACGACGACTGCTCGGCTGCCGTGGTGATGTTGGTGACATCGGCACCCATCAACTTCTCGACGACCTTCTTGCGGGCTAACTCGATCGGGTCAGGTGCGTCATCGCCGGTCGGGAGCACGGCCTTGGGCGGGAGCGCACCACCTGGCGCACCGAATCCGGTCATCGGGATGTTCTGAAAACCCAAGGCCAGCGCCGGCGAGTCGTCGACCAGCGTAAAATCGTACGCGCCTGTGGGGTCGGGATTTGCGAACCTCGGATCCCCGACCGCCGAGTCCACGTCCAGACCCGCGTGATACCAACTCGTATTGACGTTGATCGTCTTGCCGTCGGCTGAGAGTTTCTCGACACCAGTGCCCCTTGCCCTGACGTCGATCGGGGAGCCGGCGTTCCAGAACAGGTTCTTGCCGATCGTGTAGGCCGCACGGACCGGATCGTTCAGTACGTTGTTGTAGGGCGTCCGGCCCAGCGTGACATTGCGCTCGATGACATCGCCGCCCGGCATGTAGCTCACCTGCTCGAAGGTGCTGCCGTCGAGGATCAGGTTGTTGTGCATGGTGCGTTCGAAGCCGTCGCGGAGTTTCACCCCTCCCTTGAGCAGCACGTTGTTCGTCATCACGAAGTTCGACGAACCGTCGTCAAGGTCGATGGCCCAGTCGCCGTCGTGCCAGAACCTGTTGTGATCGATAGTGATGGGCTTGATGACGTCGAGATGCATCATCGCGCGGGCCTGGTCAGTGGTGAGCTCTCCACCGGTGTTGCCCTGGAAGGTAACGCCATCGGCCAGGCTGGCAAACCGGTTGCTGCTTGCGCCGGTGCGCCAGTAGCGGCTGCGTCCCCACGAGTTGATCGAGCCGTTGTCCCCCGTCTCGCGGACGCAGTCGAAGATGTCGTTGTCCTGGATCAGGTGGCCGCCCCATGTGTTGTCGGAGAAGTTGAGGCAAGCCCGCGGGCTGTCGGACAACGAGTTGCCCCTTACCGTGACGTCGAGGGCCACCGAAATGTTGACCGAGGATGTCTGCTTCTCGTAGCGACCGTTGTTCTTCATGACATTGCCCTCGACGAGGATGTTGCGGGGATAGTCCTCGGTCTTCGGGCCACTGCCCAGGTCAGTAATCCGGGGGGTGGTGAAGTAGTTGCCGGCATAGTTGCGGACTGCGGTGGGAGACCCCACCACGTGCACGTCGGTCGCTCCGTTGGAGTCAAACGTGCTGAGAGAGACCTCGTTGCGCTCGTTGTAGCCGTCCATGAAGACGCCATTGCCGCCGAGATCTTCGAACGACGACTTTGTGATCGTGATGTCGCGTGCGTTCTTCAAGTACGTCGCACCCTTGCGGACCACCGACCAGTCACCCCGCGAGAGGGTGTCAAAGGAGCTGTTGAAGAGAGTCCGGTGAGTCCGCTCGAAGTGCACGTTCTCCAGCGTGATGTCGTGGATCGGCTTCGTGGGTGCGGCTCCGGTGAGAGTGACGAGCTGGTCGAGCTCACCTGTCTCGATGGCAGCGGTGGCGAGGTCGACCCCTGCGAAGGGCTTGAGGTAGAGCTTGTTGCTCGTCCGGTCGAGGAACCACTCACCGGCGATGTCGAGTTCCTCGCGGATGTTCTCCGCGAGGACGGCGTCTGCCTTAAGGGGCCGCGCGCTATTGCCGCAGTCTTGGGGACGGTTGTTGTCACCGACGAAGTTCAGACCGAGTTGGTCGTTGACGCGACCGGTGATAGTGAACGAAACACTGCCCCAGTCTTTGCAGTGCATCGCCCTGACGAAGCCGGTCGTGGGGTCCTGCCAGCCGGCTGAGCGACTGTTGAGAGTGCTCAGGGTCGTCGTTCCCTCGAGCCGAGGAGCAGATTCATCGTAGTTGGGATAACGAGCCATGATCTGCCGCTCGCCGTTGACGAACAACTCGTCGAAGTCGATCCCTTTCGGGACGTCGGTCACCTTGATGCTCTGGTCTGTGGCCGAGGGCTGCCATGCCCCGGTCAGCTCCCGGCCACCGACGAACCTGGCACCAGAGCCGGTGCCCACCCAGCGCACCGGATGCTCAGGGGAACCGCTGTCCCGACCATCCAGGGCCAGCGTCTTCGACAGGGGATAGGTGCCCTCGCCGAGCTGTACGACGACGTCCCGGTCGATGCCGTCCGCCAAGAGCTCGCGCACCTTGGCCTTTGCGCCGGACAGCGAGCACGGTTTCGAGGGCTTGCACGCCATGGCGGAGCCATGCGGGGAGACCGAGACAACGTACGGGCCCGCATCTGCGACCGCGGGCCCGGTTCCGAGCGGCGCGACCGCGACGGCGAGGGCGGACAAGATGGCAGTCGGCCAGCGTCGCGGACGGCAGAAACTTCCGGGTGCGGCGCTCCGTGGGAGTGGGTGCGGCATCGACGGCCTCCGGAATCGCAGAACAGAGATCGGATGTCTGGACACTAGAGGCAACGTGGTCGCTGAGGCAAGGCTACATGGCATCGTCATTTTGCGGGACAAACTTTGCGGCGCCGTTCACATTCCATCAGCTGCGATGCTACAGAGATCCCACGTCTAGGTCGGATGACTCGGGCCCTGGTCGCCCCACAAGAAGTCGTGGCCACAACGCTGTGGGCAGTCCGACGGCGATGAGTTCTCGCAGCGGTCCCGGTCTGCACCTACAACGAACATCCGCACCCGAGGAGACGACGTGACCGCTACCTACACCTTCGACGTCTTTTCCAGCCTCGACGGCTACGGCGCCGCCAGCGGCGACTGGACCGGCTACTGGGGAAAGCAAGGCCCCGAGTTGCTCGACCACCGCCTCGCCCTGTACGACGAGGAGCAGCGGATGGTCTTCGGGGCGAACACGTATCGCGCCTTCGTGCAGATGCTGGCCTCGAGCACCGAGAAGTCCGATGTGCGTGACGCATGGGTTACCCGGATGAGGAACCTGCCGACAACCGTGGTGTCGACCACGCTGGAAGGACCCCTCGCCTGGCCGGACGCGGCCGTCGTGAGCGGTGACGCCGTCGACGTCGTCGCCCGGCTCAAGGAGGAGTCCGGGGTTCCGTTGCGCTCGCACGGCAGCCTGTCGATGAACCGGGCGCTGATGGCCGCCGGGCTGGTCGACCGCGTGCAGGTGACGCTCTTCCCTGTCATCACCGGTCAGACCGGGCAGGACCCGATCTTCCACGGTGGGGCCGACTTCGACCTGGAGCTCGTCGAGAACCGAACCCTCGATGGTCACATCAAGGAGCTCATCTACCAACCCACCCTCCACTGATCCGTGGAGATTCGACGCCGGTCAGTAGCGGTCGCGGCTTCCCTCGTGCGGCTGAACTCAGGGGTGGGGACCCTCATGTCGCGACGAACGGGCTGCGTCCTGGCAGCACTGCTGGCGGCAGACTCACATGCTCCACGGGGGTGGCGGTCGCCGCACCGGGGGCGAGGCTCAAGCAGTTTCGGGTGCCGACGGCCAACAGTGAGCCAAGGGACATCACCAACCGCGCCGACGGAAACCGCTGGTTCACCGAGAGTCAGCCCAACCTGCCGGCTCAGATCGGGCGCGTCACGCCGGCGGGCGATGTCACCGAGTTCGCCCCTGGCCAGGCGGACGGGTGCAACTTCTGCATCCTGACCGACATCGAACGAGGCCAGGGCGACCTCCTCTACATCACGTCGAACGACCCGACCCTGATGCGGTTCAACGTCGTGACCCGGTCCTTCCTGAGCCCCATCGAAATGCCGAACAGCAACGCACTTGCCGGCAACCTGGCCGTCAGCGGCGCGCACGTCTGGATCACCGACTTCAACAACGACGTCGTCTGGCGCTACGACAGCACCACCGGAACGTTTGCCTCGTTCGACTCACTGGGCCCCTCCGACGTCGCCGTGGACGCGGCGGGCAACGCGTGGTTCACCGAGACCCAGGCCAACCTCGACCTCTCCAGCAACATCGCCCGAATCGACGCCGTCACCGGTGCGGTCACTCGAACCGTCACGACGGCCGCGGTTCGCAGCATCACCGTGGCGCCCGACGGCAACGTCTGGTTCGCCGCACGCTTCGCAGGACAGGCGGTCGGGTTCCTTGACCCGGCCGACAACAACAACGTGACGGTGTTCCCGGTCGCCAACACGGGGCCCACCGGCATCGCCTCCTCGTCCGACGGCACCATCTGGTTCGGGCAGGAGCTCAAGGGCAACATCGCCAGCATCACCAACGCCGGTGTCATCACCGAGGGAAAGGTGGTCAAGGGCAGCGCGCCGTTCGGCGTCACAGTGGCCAGCAACGGCAACCCCTGGTACACGATGCCGGGCGCGAACAAGATCGCCACGCTACAGCTGCCGTAGAGCCCAACTCGAAAGGCCCGCTCCAGCATCCCGTTTCGGACGCCGGGGCGGGCCTTTCGCGTGTCAGTCCTTGCTCGGTCGCTCCATCCCCTACGGGGCGGGAGTCTCGGTCGGGGGCGGCCCCTCGCAGCCGGTCACCCAGAACACCTTGTGCTTGGTGTCGGCGCCCTGCGATCCCTCGGCGTTGACCGTCAGCTTGATGTGGTGGCCCTGCTGAGGGTGCGGCGCAATGCCTGCCAGGGGCAGCATGTAAGTCTCCGACGCGTCGAGGCCCGCCGTGCTTCCGCCACCGGCGTTGCTGTCCTCACCGATGAAGACGTCGTCCTCGAGCACGACCTGCTTGGGACCGGTCGGCGGCCACGCCTCGAAGGTGACGTGGGCGTTCAGGTCGCCCTGGTCGAAGCCGTAGAAGTCCACCTGGAAAAGGCAACCGACGTGGGGTTCGTTGTTGGGTGCGTCGTCGAAGGCTTCGGCGTCGATCTTGACCGTGCCGTTGTTCCCGGGCGGGTCCGCCGCTGCAGACGGGCCGGTCATCATCATGCCCACGAGGGCAGTTGACAGAGCGGCGCCGCCGATGGCCAGCATCGTGGCCCTACGTTGACGAATATTTCTCACTGGAACCCCCTATTCGCTCCCGGATCCGCCGAGAAGCATCGAAGCGGGACAGTAGCGGCGCGACGCGTCGCGCGGGGTCGCTTCGCTCAAGTTCGCTCGACTGTTGTCTGTCGCAACCGCGGATTGATGCTTCGCCGCGGCCACATGGCTCTCCTAGGTAGCCCTGCGTCACGACCGGTGACCGCGATGTCGCTGTCGCCGTCAGTCCCGGTCAATTCGCTTCTCGAACCAATGGTGGGCGTACCTCTCCTCGTTGAACGCCTCGACCTCGACATAGCCGGAGGCCCGGTAGAGGCTGATCGCCTCGACCAGGCTCCGGTTCGTCTCGAGTCGGACGGCGGACGCCCCGTGGTCCGCCGCCTGGGTTTCCAGCTCGCTCAGGAGCCGGCGTCCGACGCCGAGCCCACGCGCCGCCTCGGCTACCCACATCCGCTTGAGCTCGGCCGGACCGCCGCCGTGAAACTTCAGCGCCCCGCAGCCGATCGGCTCGCCACGCAGGGCAGCCATCAAGATCAAACCCGCCGGAGGCCGCAGCTCCGCCTCGTCGGCAGGCAGGCTTTGCCCAGGATCGAAGCCCGTCTCGAAGCGCTCGTCGAGCCTCGGCGAAGTACGCGCGCAGGCAGTACTGCGCGTGCGGGTGAGCCGGGTCGATCGGAGCCACCACGACCATCGCGGCGCTCAGCTGTTTCTCGACCTCGCCCATCGCCGCAACCAGTCGGTCTCGTCCGGCCCCACCTGGGGAACGGCCCGTCTGTCCCCCTCTCCTGGACCCTAGTCAGAGGAGCAGAAACTGGTCCAGACGCCCGCCCCTGTCGCTCCGCGTCGGTCTAGTGTCAGCAGACGTCAGCGGCCTCGGTGTGGTGCGCGAGCGATGAGTTTCGTCAGGGACTGCGGTCACTAGGTGAGGTGAGCTGCGACCAGCAGGTCACGAAGCAGAGGAGTGCGGATGAGCGGCGTACGGGTCCTGGTCGGCACACGCAAGGGCGCCTTCGTGCTGACGGCCGACGGCAAGCGCGACAAGTGGGACGTGAGCGGCCCGCACTTCGCGGGCTGGGAGGTCTACCACGTCAAGGGATCACCCGCCGACCAGAACCGGATCTACGCCGCGCCGTCAGGCGGGTGGTTCGGCCAGGTGATCCAGCGCTCCGACAACGGCGGTACGTCGTGGGAGCCGGTCGACAACGACTTCTCGTACGAGGGCGAGACAGGCACCCACCAGTGGTACGACGGCACGCTCAAGCCCTGGAAGTTCAACCGCGTCTGGCATCTCGAGCCGTCCCTGACCGACCCCGACACCGTGTACGCGGGCGTCGAGGACGCCGCTATGTTCAAGACGGTCAACGGCGGCAAGGAGTGGCAGGAGCTCACCGGCCTGCGCAACCACGGCACCGGGCCGCAGTGGCAGCCGGGCGCCGGCGGCATGTGCCTGCACACGATCCTGCTCCACCCGACCAACCCGGACAGGATCTTCGTCGCCATCTCGGCGGCGGGCGCCTTCCGCTCCGACGACGCCGGTGAGACCTGGCTGCCGATCAACCAGGGCCTGCTGTCCGACGGCATCCCCGACCCGGACGCGATCGTCGGCCACTGCGTACACCGGCTGGCGATGCACCCCTCGCGCCCTGACACGCTGTTCATGCAGAAGCACTGGGACGTGATGCGCAGCGACGATGCCGGCGGCTACTGGAACGAGATCAGCGGCAACCTGCCGACCGACTTCGGCTTCCCGATCGACGTCCACGCACACGAACCGGACACCATCTACGTCATCCCGATCAAGAGCGACACCGAGCACTTCGTGCCCGACGGCAAGCTGCGGGTCTATCGCAGCCGGTCGGGCGGCAACGAGTGGGAGGCGCTCACCAACGGCCTGCCCCAGAAGGACTGCTACGTGAACATCTACCGCGACGCGATGGCCGTCGACTCGCTGGATTCGTCCGGCATCTACTTCGGCACCACCGGCGGCCAGGTCTACGCCTCGCCCGACGCCGGCGACACCTGGGCGCCCATCGTCCGCGACCTGCCGGCCGTGCTCTCCGTGGAAGTCCAGACGCTGCCATGATCCGCGTCCTGCTTCCCGCGCACCTGAAGACGCTGGCTCACGTCGACGGTGAGGTGGCGCTCGACGTACAGGGAACGGTCACCCAGGCCTCTGTCCTCGATGCACTGGAGGACCGCTATCCCGTCCTGCGCGGCACCATTCGCGACCAGTCGACCCAGAAGCGTCGCCCGTTCGTGCGGTTCTTCGCCTGTGAGGAAGACCTGTCCCACGACCCGCCCGACACCCCGCTTCCCGACCAGGTCGCCGAGGGCACCGAGCCGTTCATGGTCGTCGGCGCCATGGCGGGCGGCTGACTGCGCCTCGTGGCGCTGCGAGCACGAAGAAAGGGCGCGGCAGGATCTGCCGCGCCCCTCTCCCCCGGTCTAACAAGCGTTACCGCGTGGCGTGCCCTTCGTGCCCACGCTTCGACGACTTCGCCTTTGGTGCCGCCTGCCGGCTCCCGTCCTCGAAGAAGCCGCTCCTGGTCTTGGCCAGAGTCAGCACCGCGTGCGCCGCAGCGTCACCCATCTCGAACAGCGCCTTGGTGTTGACGTTGTTGATGGTGTCGCAGGCCTGGTGGTAGCACGGGTCGTACGCCTCGCCCGCGGTGCCGCCGTAGACCGCGGCCTCCTCGGCGGTCTTGATGCCTTCGGCTCCGGTGAACAGACCACCGGCGGGTATCCCGACGGCGATGAAGGGGCCGTAGTCGGAGCGGCCGCTGAACTCCGTCGGCGCGCTGGCGAGCCCCTGCCCGGCGAAGTAGCGGGTGAAGACCTGCTCGATCTGGCCCGACCCTGGCGGGCCAGCCGGCTCCGAATCGGAGCCGTCGCCGTCGTACACGAACCGCACGTAGTTGGGCGACCCGACCATGTCGAAGTTCAGATTCGCCCAATGCCGCCCGAGCTGCCAGTTGCGCAGGTTGGCGACGTAGTGCTCCGAGCCGAGCAGCCCAGCCTCCTCCGCACCCCAAAGCGCGAAGCGCACCTTCTGCCGCGGCTGGACCTTGAGCTCGGCCATCTCCTCGGCGATCTCCAGGATCGCCGAAGCGCCGCTGCCGTTGTCGTTGATTCCAGGGCCAGCGGCGACCGAGTCGAGATGTGCGCCCACGACGAGCACCTTGTGCTTGTCGCCGCCCTTCGTGTCGGCGATGACGTTCGTGGTCGTCGCGGCAGGGTCGGACTCGATCTCGGTGAACACCCGAACGATCGTGGTGCCCGCCTGCGCAGCGTTGTAGAGCCGCTCGCCGTCGGCGAAGCTCGTCCCGACGATCGGCGAGTCGAACTGGCGACCCAGCGTGCCGGTGAGCACCTCCTGCCGGCCCGGCTGGCCCTCGTTCATCATCACGACCGCGTCGTAGCCCGCGGCCTCCGCATTGGCGGCCTTGTCCTCGAAGAAGCACGTGCCGCGCTGCACCAGGGCCACCTCGGGCGCGCTGGCCGACGCGGGCGGGAAGTCGCTGGCCTCGCAGCCGGACGTCGAGTGCGGCTCGGGTGCCGGCGGGATCTCGAGGTCGATGGGCACGAGCTTGCCGGTCACCTCGCCACCCCCGGAGAAGTCCATCGTGTGGGACTCGTACGTCGTCGGCGTCGGCGAGACCTGCTCCAGCTCGGAGGGAGCCAGCTCGCGGAAGAACGGGAAGGTGAACTCCTGCGTCCGCACCTGGTAGCCAGCCCTCTTCAGCCGGTTCACGGCGTAGTCCACCGACGCGTCGTAGCCCGGCAACCCTGAGGCGCGGGTTCCCTCGTTCTCGTTCGCGATCCGCTGCAGCACCCGCTCGTGAGCGAGGATCCCGTTGACGGTCACCGCGTCCCGCAGCTTCTTGGTGTTGACCTCGTCGACCGCCTGTGCCGGCGCTGGTGCCGCGGTGGCCACCACCGCCACCGCGACCGCACCGATCAAGAGCTTGCGCACTTCCGCCTCCTGAGAGTCCGTCAGCCCGTACGCCGTGCGGCCCGGGCTCTGCGGAGGCTACGCCGCGATTGTCCGATCTGACACCTTGTGACGGTAAAGAATCGCAAATGTAAGACAGCGCCGTCGCAGGGCTAGCACCCGACGCGCTCCAGCAGGCGGTCCAGGAAGGCCACCTGGCCCTTGACCAGCTTCATGCGGGCGGTCGAGACGTCGAACCAGGCCACGCGGTCGAGCTCGGGGAACTCCTGCATCTGCCCGGACCGCGGCGGCCACTCCAGCGTGAAGGTGTTGCTCACGGCGGTGGCTGGGTCGAAGTCGCCCTCGACCGCGAAGGCCGTCACCACCTTGCCGCCCGACTGACGCACCGATCCGAGCTCCACGAATTCGGCCTCGGGCACCTCGAGGCCCAGCTCCTCGGCGTACTCCCGCCGTGCGGCGGCACGCGGGTCCTCGTCGGGCCCGTGCTCGCCCTTCGGCAGCGACCAGGCGCCCTCGTCGCGGCGAGCCCAGAAGGGGCCACCCATGTGGCCCAGCAGTACCTCGACGTCGGCCCCACGCCCGCGGTAGACCAACACGCCCGCGCTCGTCCTCGCCACCGGACCAGTCTGCCCAAGCGCCCGGATCACGGTGCCGGCGGCGGTGGGCGGAAGCAGAGCGGGCTCCCGTGCGTTGACCCTTGTGACGCCCACGAGAGAGGACCCATGGCAACCATCGAGGCCACGACGACGACCTTCGAGAAGATCATCACGGACAAAGACATCGTGCTGGTCGACTTCTGGGCCGAATGGTGCGGCCCCTGCCGCAGGTTCGGGCCCGTCTTCGAGAAGGCGTCCGAGACCCACCCCGACATCGCGTTCGCCAAGGTCGACACCGAGGCGGAGATCGAGCTTGCGGCGCAGGCCGGCATCACGTCGATCCCCACGCTCATGGCGTTCCGTGAGGGCTTCCTCGTCTTCGCCCAGCCCGGCGCACTGCCCGAGCCCGCGCTCGAGCAGCTGATCGAGGCGGTCCGGGGGCTGGACATGGATGACGTCCGCGCGCAGGTCGCGCGCGAGAACGGCGAGGCCGCCACCGGCTGAGGACTCCCCCGCCGTTGTAGGTGGCGCAGCGGCGTGGTTCCCTCGCGGCTGTGAGCAGGGACGTCTCGCCGGTGCACCCGCGTGACGTCGTACCGTTCCGCGACGCGACCCGCGCCTGGTTCCTCATCTCGCTGCAGACCTTCGGGGGACCGGCCGGCCAGATCGCCGTCATGCAGCGCACCCTGGTCGACGAACGCCGGTGGATCGGGCAACGCCGCTTCCTGCACGCCCTGTCGTACTGCACGTTATTGCCTGGCCCCGAGGCCCAACAGCTCGCGACGTACGTCGGGTGGCTGCTCAACGGCGTGCGCGGCGGCCTCGTCGCAGGCACGCTGTTCGTGCTGCCCGGCGTGGCGGCCCTGCTCGCGTTGTCCGCCATCTACGTCGGGGCCGGCGACGCGACCGTGGTCGAGGCAGTGTTCACCGGCCTCGCACCTGCGGTTCTGGCCGTCGTCGCGCAGGCCGTCGTGCGGGTCGGGAAGCGAGCCCTCGGCCACCCTGCCCTCGTGGCCCTCGCGGTCGCCGCGTTCGTCGCGCTTTCGCTTTTCGGTGTGGCGTTCCCTGTCGTGGTCGCGGCTGCCGCGGCCGTCGGCTGGGCACTCGGTCGGTGGGCACCAGCCACGATGCGCACCGCCACCGGTCACGGGCCGGCGGATGACGGCCCGCCACCCCTCATTCCCGACGACGCGCTGCACACCGAGAAGCCCAACCGTGCCTTCACCGCCAAGGTACTCACCATCGGGCTGCTCGCCTGGGGCATCCCGCTCGCGCTTGCCGTCGTACTCACCGGCAAGGACAGCGTGTTCACGCAGCAGGGCCTGTTCTTCTCCGGCGCCGCGGTCGTCACGTTCGGCGGCGCCTACGCCGTGCTCGCCTACGTCGCCCAGAAGGCCGTCGAGGTCTATGGCTGGCTCGGGCCGGGCGAGATGGTCCGCGGGCTCGCCCTCGCCGAGACGACGCCCGGCCCGCTCATCATGGTCGTGCAGTTCGTCGCGTTCGTCGGCGCTTACCGCGACCCCGGCTCGCTCAACCCTTGGGTGGCCGCGACTCTGGCCGCACTGCTGGTCACCTGGGTGACGTTCGTTCCCTCGTTCGTGCTGGTCCTCGTCGGTGCGCCGTACGTCGAGCGGCTGCGCGGCAACCACGCCCTGTCCGCCGCACTCGCCGGCATCACTGCCGCTGTCGTCGGCGTCATCGCGAATCTCGCCGTCTACTTCGCGCTGCACACCCTGTTCGATGAGACGACCAGTCAGACGTGGGGTCCGGTCAGCGTCGACGTGCCGGTACTCACGTCGCTGCGCCCCGTCGCGGTCGCGATCGGCGCGGTGGCCTTCTTCCTGGTTTTCCGGACCAGTTGGTCGGTGCTGCGCACCCTCGGCGCCTGCGCCGCCCTCGGTCTGCTCGCGGCCACGGCCGGCCTCCCCCTCGCCTGAGGCCGTCGGCTCGGGACCCGCGCAACAACCGCTAGGTACCTGGCGGACGTCGTGGGAGTCCCAGACGTCCCAACTCAGGGTCCGTGAGGCGAGTCCGGCCCATCCGCCAGTTGGCGACATTCATGGCCAAGTCGAAGGTCATGATTGACGACCTTGGCCACGCGAACGCCTGCGGCTCCGGCCAGATCTGAAGGAGCTGGCGGTCGATCCATCGAGGCCACTTGCGCATCGCTTGCATCCGTGCGCCAGCAGCCGTCTGCGCCATCGTCGCATGCAGGAAGAGGTCACCCATCATGAAACTCGTCAACTGAATCCGGCCGCACGGCACTGAGTTGTCATCCGAAACGTCGGCCGGGAAGAGCGCGCTCCCCAACTCGTTGGTGTGCTCCATCTGTCCGATCCAGACCTGCGTTCCGGGCGGCGGAGTCAGCTTGTCACGAACGTGCTTTGCTTGCCACGGTCGGACGACTCGATCTGGACCGTCCACGGCCGCGCGCACGATGGAGGTCTTGGCCGCCCACGTCGCTATGCCGACGGCTTTGCCCGCCGTGATCCACGCGGGCTCGCCGAACATCAACTTGCGCATTTCATTTTCGATGGGGACCTCGACTCGGTCGGCCATCCATCCGTTGTTGCATGTGGTGCAGACATCCTTGACCGTCAGTTCCCACGGCGAGATGGGTCGATGACTTACACGCGTCGTCTCGACGGTGCCGACGGATGGACCAGGCTGAACCCGACGGTAATCGTGGTTCGTTGGGGCGAAGAACTGGCCATACCACTTGCGGAAGACGTGCTCCTTGGAGATCTTCACGGCAGGTGGGCTGAGGCCGCAGAACAGGCAAATTCTCGGTGGCTGGTTCTGCACGCTGAGATGCTGGCACGTCAGGTCGCCGGTCGCTTGGCCATTCCCGCCGCCGTCCCGGCGAATGATCGGCTTAGGCAGCGGCGACTGGACGCCATTTTGCGTCGCGTCTAGGGCCCCGCCACCCTCCCGCGGTGATCATGCAGTTGTGCGGGTGCTTCGCGTCGCACTACCTGCACAACTGCATGATCACCGCGAACGGGTGGGGTGCGGGCGGAGCGGGGAGCAGATGAGGGTTGCGCTTCATACCCTCCTGGGGTACCTTCGAGTCGTTGCAGCGGATACCCCTCGGGGGTACAGGACAGGTGAGGTCGGCAGATGGACACAGACACCTCGGCGCACGGCTACACGGCTCGCAAGGACAGCCACCTCAAGCGGCTGCGCCGCATCGAGGGCCAGGTCCGCGGGCTCCAGCGCATGGTCGAAGAGGACAAGTACTGCATCGACATCCTCACCCAGGTGTCAGCCGCCACCAAGGCGCTGCAGTCGTTCTCCCTCGAGCTGCTCGACGAGCACTTGGGGCACTGCGTCCGGCAGGCCGTCGAGAGCGGCGGGCCCGGCGCCGACGAGAAAGTGCGCGAGGCGTCCGACGCCATCGCCCGCCTCGTCCGCAGCTGACGACACATACACAGACCACGAGGAGCAGCACCGTGAGCACGACAACGACGTACGCCGTCAGCGGCATGACCTGCGACCACTGCGTGCACGCCGTCACCGACGAGCTGTCCCACCTGCAGGGTGTCCGCGAGACGACGATCGACCTCGTCGCCGGCGGCACCTCGCCAGTGCAGGTGCGAAGCGACGCCCCACTGGACGAAGCACAGGTCCGCGCAGCCGTTGACGAGGCCGGCTACACGCTGGCGGAGGTCAAGCCGTGAACGTGCCCGCAAAGCTCGGCGTGTACGCCGGCGGGCTGGCCGTCGCATTCGGCGCATCGTTCGCCGTCGGCGCCGCGGCTGACCCGATCACCACCGAACCTGCGTCGTCCCACGCGGCGGCGGAGGATGGAAGCAGAGATGAGCGGAATGACGGCGGGCCACGACACCCATGCCGAGGAAGCATCTGCCACCGAGACACTGCCAGGCCTCGCGGTTTCGCAGGAGGGCTATGCCCTCGTCCCCGCCGAGACCACGCTTGCCGCCGGCGACCGGACACCGTTCCGGTTCACCGTGACCGGTCCGGACGACAAGCCAGTGACCGCCTACACCGAGACGCACACCAAGGACCTCCACCTCATCGTCGTACGCCGCGACCTGGCGGGGTTCCAGCACGTGCACCCCACCCTCGGCGAGGACGGCACGTGGAGCGTCCCGTTGGACGTCTCCGCGGGCGGCACCTACCGCGTGTTCGCCGACTTCACGCCCGCCGACCACGACGCGGGGCTGACCTTGGGCACCGACATCGCTGTCGCCGGTGACTACCGGCCTGCATCGCTGCCGGAGCCGGTCGACACCGCGACCGTCGATGGCTACGACGTCACGCTCGACGGGTCAGCGACTGCGGGCCAGGAGTCCGAGCTCACGTTCACCGTCACCAAGAACGGCAAGCAGGTCGACGACCTGCAGCCCTACCTCGGCGCGTTCGGCCATCTCGTGTCACTGCGAACCGGCGACCTGGCCTACCTGCACACGCACCCCGCCGAGGACGCCGAGGCCGGGGAGCGCGGCGGGCCCAAGGTGCAGTTCGGCACCACGTTCCCAACCCCGGGCACCTACCGGCTGTTCCTCGACTTCCAGGCCGGCGACAGCGTGCACACGGCGGCGTTCACCGTCACGGTGCCGTCATGAGTACGCGGACGGCCGCGGCCGAGACAGCACAGAGCATCGAGCTCGCCATCGGCGGCATGACCTGTGCCTCCTGCGCGGCGCGCGTCGAGAAGAAGCTGAACCGCATGGACGGCGTCACCGCGACCGTCAACTACGCCACGGAGAAGGCGAAGGTCAGCTACGCCGGCGACCTCACCCCGCAGGACCTGGTCGCGACGGTGGAGGCAACCGGATACACCGCGGCACTTCCGCAGCAGCCCGACACCGGCGGTGAGGAGCGCGAGGAGGAGCCCGACGCGACCGCGCCGTTGCGCCGGCGTGTACTGGCCGCGATCGCGCTCAGTGTGCCGGTGGTCCTGTTGTCGATGGTGCCCGCGCTTCAGTTCGACTACTGGCAATGGCTGTCGCTGACGGTGGCCGCACCTGTCGTCACGTGGGCCGCATGGCCGTTCCACAAGGCGGCATGGGTCAACCTGCGGCACGGCGCCGCAACGATGGACACGCTGATCTCCCTCGGTGTGCTCGCCGCATTCGGCTGGTCGCTGTACGCGCTGTTCTTCGGCGGTGCGGGCGAGGCCGGCATGACGATGCCGTTCACCCTGGTGCCCTCACGCGGGTCAGGCGCCGACGAGATCTACCTCGAGGTCGCGTCCGGTGTCACCGTGTTCTTGCTCAGCGGCCGGTACTTCGAGGCTCGCGCCAAGCGGCGGTCGGGTGCCGCACTGCGGGCCCTGATGGAGCTCGGCGCGAAGGACGTCGGTGTGCTCCGCGATGGCGTCGAGACGCGCGTGCCTGTCGATGTACTCGCGGTCGGTGACGCGTTCATCGTGCGTCCCGGTGAGAAGATCGCCACCGACGGCGTCGTGGTCGACGGAACGTCCGCGGTCGACGCGTCGATGCTCACCGGCGAGTCCGTCCCCGTCGAGGTCCGCGGCGGCGATGCCGTCGTCGGCGCCACCGTGAACGCCGGCGGCCGCCTCGTCGTACGAGCGACCCGCGTCGGCACCGACACCCAGCTCGCGCAGATGGCCCGCCTCGTCGAGGACGCGCAGAACGGCAAGGCACAGGTACAGCGGCTCGCCGACCGGGTGTCCGCCGTGTTCGTCCCCGTCGTGATCGCACTGGCCGTGGCGACGCTCGCGTTCTGGCTCGGCAACGGCGCGAGCGCGGAGGTCGCGTTCACCGCGGCCGTAGCCGTGCTCATCATCGCCTGCCCGTGCGCCCTCGGGCTCGCGACTCCGACAGCGCTGATGGTCGGCACCGGTCGCGGCGCGCAGCTCGGCATTCTCATCAAGGGGCCGGAGGTCCTCGAGTCCACCCGCCGGGTCGACACCGTCGTTCTCGACAAGACCGGCACCGTCACCACCGGCCGTATGGCACTCGTCGACGTGCTGCTCGCAGACGGTGCGAACCGCACGGAGGTGCTGCGACTCGCCGGCGCGCTGGAGCACGCGTCCGAGCACCCCATCGCCCGGGCGATCGCGACCGCCGCGACCGCCGAGGTCGGCCCGCCGCCGGCCGTCGACGGGTTCACGAACGTCGAAGGGCTGGGAGTGCAGGGTGTCGTGCCCGGCAGCGGCGGCGCGACTCACGCCGTCCTGGTGGGCCGCGCCCAGCTGCTGGCCGAGTGGGCGCAGCACCTGCCGGCCGAGCTCGCGCAGGCCAAGGCCGCGGCCGAGTCGGAGGGCAAGACCGCGGTCGCGGTCGGCTGGGACGGGCAGGCGCGGGGCGTGCTGGTGGTCGCCGACACGGTGAAGGAGTCCTCCGCGCAGGCACTCGGCCAACTGCGTGCGCTCGGCTTGCGCCCGATGCTGCTGACTGGCGACAACCGTGCGGTCGCCGCCGCGGTCGCCCGCGACGTCGGCATCGCAGAAGCCGACGTGATCGCGGAGGTCCTCCCCGGTGACAAGGTGGACGTCGTCAAGCGACTCCAGGCCGAGGGCAGGGTCGTCGCCATGGTCGGTGACGGCGTGAACGACGCCGCCGCGCTCGCCCAGGCCGACCTCGGCTTGTCGATGGGCACCGGCACCGACGTCGCCATCGAGGCCAGCGACCTGACCCTGGTGGGCGGCGACCTGCGCGCGGCGTCGGACGCCATCCGGCTGTCGCGGCGCACACTCGCGACCATCAAGGGCAACCTGTTCTGGGCGTTCGGCTACAACGTCGCGGCGTTGCCGCTCGCTGCCGCCGGTCTGCTCAACCCGCTGCTGGCAGGCGCCGCGATGGCCCTCAGCTCGGTGTTCGTCGTGTCGAACAGTCTCCGGCTGCGTCGCTTCACACCACTGAACGGGTCATGAACGAACACGGCCACTCCCCCGGCGCGCACGAGAGCGACGCCTCGCCGACCGGGCGGGACCTGACCCGCATGGCGGTCTCGGCCACCCTGCACTGCCTGACCGGCTGCGCGATCGGCGAGGTGCTCGGCATGGTGCTGGGCACCTGGTGGGGCTGGGGCGACTGGCCCACCATCGCCCTTGCGGTGGCCCTGGCGTTCCTGTTCGGCTACTTGCTGACCATCGGGCCGGTGCTGCGGGCGAACGTGCCGTTCCGGCAGGCGGTGCGGGTGGCCCTCGCGGCCGACACCGTGAGCATCCTGGTCATGGAGATCGTCGACAACGCGGTCCTGCTCGCCGTGCCGGGCGCGATGGAGGCGGGCCTGGCCGACCTGTTGTTCTGGGGCAGCCTCGCCTTCGCCCTGGCGGTGGCCTTCGTGGTGACCGTTCCGGTGAACCGGGCGCTCATCCGCCGCGGCCGTGGGCATGCCGTCGCGCACGGCTACCACGGGTAGCTCGGCCATTCGATCGAGGCCGATCAGGTCCGATCTGAGTGTGGGGGTTGCGCAGGTTACCGATCAGTAGGATTATCTATGTTACTGACGGGTAGATGACCCGTCGGCCGTGGCAGCCGGACGGAAGGACGAGCCCCGAAATGGGCCATTACAAGAGCAATCTGCGCGACATCGAGTTCACCCTGTTCGAGGTCCTTGGTCGCGGCGCCGTCCTCGGCACCGGCCCGTACGCGGAGGTCGACGAGGACACCGCGCGCAACATCCTCGACGAGGTCAACCGGCTGGCCACGAACGAGCTGGCCGAGTCGCTGCTCGACAGTGATCGCAATCCCCCGGTGTTCGACCCGGCGACGCACTCGGTGACGATGCCCGAGAGCCTGAAGAAGTCCTTCCGCGCGTACATGGCCGCCGAGTGGTGGCGCATGGACCTCAACGAAGAGCTCGGCGGCACCGTCGTACCGCCGTCGCTGCGATGGGCGGTCGCCGAGCTGATCCTCGGCGCCAACCCGGCCGTGCACATGTACGCCTCCGGCATGAGCTTCGCCCACACCATCCACCGCCTCGGCACCGACGAGCAGGCCAAGATCGCCCGGCAGATGGTCGAGCACCAGTGGGGCGCGACGATGGTGCTCACCGAGCCCGATGCGGGCTCCGACGTCGGCGCGGGTCGCACCCGCGCGGCCCAGCAGGCAGACGGCTCGTGGCACCTCGAGGGCGTGAAGCGGTTCATCACGTCAGCCGAGCACGACATGAGCGAGAACATCGTCCACCTCGTGCTCGCCCGGCCCGAGGATGGCGGCCCGGGCACCAAGGGACTCTCGCTCTTCATCGTTCCTAAGTTCCACTTCGACTGGGACACCGGCGAGCTCGGCGAGCGCAACGGCGTCAACGTCACCAACGTCGAGCACAAGATGGGTCTCAAGGCGTCGACCACGTGCGAGCTGACGTTCGGCGAGAGCACGCCGGCTGTCGGCTGGCTCGTCGGAGACGTGCACGACGGCATCGCGCAGATGTTCAAGGTCATCGAGTACGCCCGGATGATGGTCGGTACCAAGGCGATCGCGACCCTGTCGACCGGCTACCTCAACGCGCTCGACTACGCCAAGACGCGCGTGCAGGGACCGGACCTCATCAACATGACTGACAAGTCCGCACCGCGCGTGACCATCACCCACCACCCCGACGTGCGCCGTTCGCTGATGCTGCAGAAGGCGTACGCCGAGGGCATGCGCGCTCTGGTGCTCTACACCGCGACGATCCAGGACGACATCGCGTCCGGCGAGGCCGCAGGAGAGGAAGGCGAGGAGCACGACCTCGCCGTACGACTCAACGACTTGCTGCTGCCGATCGTGAAGGGCTTCGGCTCGGAGAAGTCCTACGAGCTGCTCGGCGGCCAGTCGCTGCAGACCTTCGGCGGGTCGGGTTACCTGCAGGACTACCCGCTCGAGCAGTACATCCGCGACGCGAAGATCGACACCCTCTACGAGGGCACAACCGCGATCCAGGGCATGGACTTCTTCTTCCGCAAGATCGTGCGGGACAAGGGCCAGGCGCTCACCAAGCTGTTCACCGACGTGCAGGAGTTCGCGAAGGGCGACGAGGGCAACGGTGCACTCCGTGTCGAGCGCGACCTGCTCGCCAAGGCGCTCGAGGACGTGCAGGGCATCGTCGCCACCATGGTCGGCTCGCTCACCGCGTCGGCCGAGGACGCCACCAACGTCTACAAGGTCGGGCTCAACACGACGCGGCTGCTGCTCGCGTGCGGTGACCTCGTCACCGGCTGGTTGCTGCTGCGGCAGGCGACCGTGGCTTCGGCCGCGCTCGAGGGCGGCGCGTCGGGGCGTGACAAGGCGTTCTACGACGGCAAGGTGGCCGCGGCGAAGTTCTTCGCCCGCCAGGCCCTGCCGCTGCTGAGCGCCCAGCGCGCGGTCGCCGAGGGCGTCGACAACGAGATCATGGAGCTCCCCGAAGAGTCGTTCTAGGGCTCCGAACGGGTGGTGTCGCGCCCGATCCATGCGGTTTCGTGCCATTCTGGGAGGGCAAGCGACCGGTTCGGCCTGCATGGCCAGCCGGCGCCCGGGGTAGGTCCCCGGTAGCGGCCGACATCCGTCGTGCCCGCTGAGTCTTCCCACGGAGGTTCCACATGGGCATCGGCGTCAGCATCGTCCTGATCGCCGTCGGCGCGATCCTGGCATTCGCGCTCGAAGTCGATGTCGCCGGCGTCGACATCGCCGTCGTTGGCTACATCCTGATGGCCGTCGGCATCGTCGGACTCATCATGACCCTGCTGGTCTTCGGCCCGCGGCGCACCGCCGCTCGCTCCGGTGGTGTCGTCGAGGAGCGCCGCACCTACGACGACCGGCTCTGACCGCCAACGAAACGAGCAACCTCAAGGCCGGTGGTCCGACAGGACCACCGGTCTGCTCGTGAGCAGGGACTGATCTCTCGATGCGACTCTCCATCGGCACCGGCGTGGTCCTCATCGCCGTCGGCGCCGTCCTCGCCTTCGCCATCACCCCGCCCGACGAGGTGCGCGACTACGTCGACGTGTTCGACCTCGGGCTGATCCTCATCTGGACCGGGATCCTCGTTTTCATCACGCAGTGGGTCCTGCACCGTCCCAGGAGCCCGCGCCGCCGAGGCGCCGCGGCGTACGACGACCGCGAGGACCAGTGGTACGACAACGACGTGCACCGACCCGGGTACGCCGGGGAGACCCGCCGTCTGCCGACCGTCCGCGGCGACGGCCGCCGGCGCTAGCCACCCTCAGCCGCGCAGGTAGAGCTTGAGTCCGGGCTCGGCGCCCTCGACCAGCTGCAGCGGCACACCCCAGTCCTGCCGGTGCACATGACACGCCGGGAACTCCACCTCGGCTGCGTCGTCGCAGGACGCCGCCATCGCGGCCACGTGCAGCACGCCGTCACCGACGTGGCCGTCGAGCACCAGCTGGCGTGTGAGCTCGGTGCCGGTGCCCTCGCCGTCGCGCAGCAGCTGCGGTGGCGTGGCGGTGACGACGAGCCGGGTCGCCGGGCCGTTGCGCGCGTCCAGCTTCTGACCGGCCGGCGGCTCGAACACCACGTCGAGGGTGACCTCGCCCGGGGCGATCTCGGTCGACGGTCGCTGGGTGCGGTGCGCGACACCGTCGACGACGAGTGCCTCGTCGGGCAGCCGCAGCCGGGTCAGCCGGTGCGCCGCCGACTCGACGACCACGAGGTCGCCGTCCACGACGACTGCGTCGCTCGGCTCGGCCAGCCCGGTGGCCAGGGTCGACACCTCGTCGGTGACCGGGTCGTAGCGACGGATCGCGCCGTTGTAGGTGTCGGCGATCGCGACCGAGCCGTCGGGCAGCATCGTCACGCCGAGCGGATGCTGGAGCATTGCCTGCTTGGCCGGTCCGTCGACGTGGCCGAAGTCGAACAGCCCGGTGCCGACGGCGGTGCGCACCCAGCCGTCGGCGTCGAGCGAACGAAGCGACGAGGTTTCCGCATCGACGAACCAGAGCAGGTCGTCCGTGCCCGTCGTGAGTCCTGACGGCTGCGCGAACCATGCCTCGCGGGCAGACCCGTCACGCAGTCCTTCGTTCCCGGTGCCTGCCACAGGCTCGGCGGAGCTCTCGAACGGGTCGAACATCCAGAGGTCATGGGTCCCCGCCATGGCGACGTAGGCTTCGTGGGACCGGTCGGACCAGGCGAGGTCCCACGGCGAGGACAAGCGGTCATCGTCGTTCCCCTCTGAAGCCAGGCGCCACGGCTGGCCGTCGCCGTAGACCGTGGCGACCCGGCCTTCCTCCAGGTCCACGGCGCGCAGTGCGTGGTTGCCCGTGTCGGCAACCAGGACGTCGAACGCCTCGACGCCTCGCACCTGTTCGTCCATGAGCAGCAGTCCCTGCGGTTCGCTGAACTGCGCCGTGTCGAGGCTGCCGTTGACCAGGCCACGCTCGCCGGTGCCGATCCGGCGCAGGACTGTCTCGCCGTCGGCAGCGAGCTCGACCAGCGAGTGGTGGCCGGTGTCAGAGACGAGGAAGGTCCCGCCGGGCAGGGTGATCACCTTGCCCGGGAAGCGCAGTGCCGTCTCGGCCGGCGGCGGCGCGACGTACGGGCCTTCACCGTGATGCAGCGTGCCCTTCGCCTCGTGGGTCGCCACGAGGTCGGCGAATACGCCGTCCAGCGAGTGGGCGTGGCCTTCGCCGGACAGCTGCGCCACGACGTAGCCCTCGGGGTCGACGACCACCAGGGTCGGCCACGCGCGTACGGCGTACTGCTGCCAGGTCGTGAGCGCGGGGTCGTCGAGCACGGGGTGGTGGACGGCATAGCGCTCGACGGCGGCGGCCAGCGCGTCGGGGTCGGCCTCGTGCACGAACTTGGGGGAGTGGACGCCGACGACGACGAGCACGTCGCCCCACTTCTCCTCGAGCGGGCGCAGCTCATCGAGCACGTGCAGGCAGTTGATGCAGCAGAAGGTCCAGAAGTCGAGCAAGACGATCTTGCCCCGCAGGTCGGCGAGGGTCAGGTCGCTGCCGCCCGTGTTGAGCCAGCCACGCCCCTGGAGCTCCGGGGCTCGCACGCGTACGCCGTTCATGGGCCTATCCAACGCAACCCGTGGGCGGGCTCATCCGGGGGGACCCGGGCTCGATGAAAAAAGATTCGAAAGAGTTCTTGACCGATACAGAAGATCGAAGTACTGTATCGGTACAGAAGAAACCCTCCGCACAGAGAGCCGAAGGATCATGAACCAGTCCCCCGTCGCCCTGATCACCGCCCAGCAGGCCACCGAGCAGCACGTCAACAGCGCCCGGCCGCACGCGCCGGTGGTCGCGGAGCGGGCCGCCCGCCAGCCGCGGGCGCCGCGCAGCCGCACCCTCCTCGCCGGTGCCCTGCAGCGAGCCGCCGACCTGGTGGCCCCAACGTCCCAGTACGCCCCGCAGCGCTAGACCGCGAATATCCTGCCCCGATGATGCGAGGACTGCCGTGGGACGGGTGACGCTCCAGACGGTCGCCGACCGGGTGGGCGTCAGCCGGATGACCGTCTCCAACGCCTTCTCCCGGCCGGACCAGCTGTCCGCGCCGCTGCGAGAGCGCATCCTCGCTGCCGCCGACGAGCTCGGCTACGTCGGGCCCGACCCGGCCGGCCGGGCGCTGGCACGGGGGACCGTCGGTGCCGTCGGCATCCTGCTGACGAAGTCACTCACCTACGCGTTCACCGACGAGGTGGCGACCGGGTTCCTCGGCGCCATCGCCGGGGTGCTCGAGCCGTCCGGGGTGGCCCTCACGCTGCTGACCTCGCCCAAGGAGGGCGGCGCCGTACCCGCGCGCGACGTGGCGCTGGACGGGGCACTCGTCTACAGCTGCGAGGACAACACGCCTGCGCTGGAATGGCTGGTTCGCCGGGGGCTGCCGCTGGTCTACGTCGACCTGAGTCCCGTCCCCGGCTCGACCTGCGTCAACATCGACGACCGGGGCGGGGCCCGGGCCGCGGCACAGCACCTCCTCGACCTCGGGCACCGGCGCATCGGTCTGGTGGACCTGGGCCTGTCCGCTCCGGCCGGACAGCTCGTGGACCCGCGGGCGGAAACTCCGCTCTACACGATGTCCCATCGGATGGCCGGATGGCTCGACGCGCTCGACGCCGCCGGTGTCGTGCCCACGGCGGCAAACCAGGGACTCAACGATGAGGACGAGGCCTACGCTTCGGCCCAGCTCTTGCTGAGCCAGCCCGAGCCGCCGACCGCTCTGCTGTGCTACTCCGACGTGCTCGCGCGGGGAGTGGTGCGGGCCGTTCAGGACCTCGGGCTGGACGTGCCGGGCGACGTGTCCGTCGTCGGGTTCGACGACAACCCGCTGGCCGCCCGGATGCGGCCTGCGCTGACGACCGTCCGCCAGCCGATCGAGGAGAAGGGCCGCCTCGCCGCGACCGCGTTGTCAGCCGCGATCGATGCCGCAAAGGCCGGCGAACCGATCGAGCATCACCACCACGTCCTCCCGACCGAGTTGGTCGTGCGCGAAACGACAGGGCCGCCGCCTGCCTGAGGGCCGACTGTCGTCAGAGGCGACGGTCGGCGAGCACCGGGAAGCCCGCGCGGGTGGGGGCAACCGAGTCACGGTCGATGTCGACGACGAGCACCTCCTGGTCGTCACCGGTGGCCTCGGCCAGCACGGCACCCCACGGGTCGACGACCATCGAGTAACCGCCCATCGGCACACCGGCATGCGTCCCGGCGGTGTTGCAGGCAACGACGTACGACTGGTTCTCGACGGCGCGGGCCTGCGCGAGCAGGCGCCAGTGGGCGACTCGCTTGTCCGGCCAGGCGGCCGCCAGCAGCACGACGTCGGCGCCGCGGTCGAGCAGTCCGCGGAAGAGCTCGGGAAATCGGAGGTCGTAGCAGGTAGCGAGGCCAAGGCCGTCGTGAACGACGAGGTCGGAGCCGGCCGTCATCAGCTTGGGCTCGCCCGCGCCGAAGCCGAACAGGTGGATCTTGCGGTACGCGGCGAGCACCGCGCCGTCGCTTCCGAGCAACATCGAGGTGTTGAAGAGTCGGCCGGCCTCGTCGCGCTCGACCAGCGAACCCATGTGCAGCATCACCCCGGTCTCGGCCGCGACCTCGCGCATCGCGGCGACCACAGCACCGTCGAGCGGCTCGGCACGCTCGTCCCAGACGTCGTAGGAGAAGCCGCCCTGCGGCCACAGCTCGGGGAGCACGACGAGGTCGGCGCCGACCTGCTGACGGACGAGCTCGGCCACCCTCGTCGTACGTTCCGCCGTGCTCTCGTCGTCGCCGTAGGCAAGCTGGATCACGTGCACGCGCATGGCACTAGCCTCGCACGACGCCGTCTCGCGACAACAGGCGCAGCAGTGCCTCAACAGGCCGCTCAGCCTGTTGAGGGACTGCTGCGCCTACCTAACGTGGTCGACTCGGCGGGGAGCGGGGCTACCAGAGGAGGGCGGTCGCGGGGTCCTCGAGGACGCGGGCGACGTCGCTGAGGAACATCGAGCCGAGCTCGCCGTCGACGAGACGGTGGTCGAACGACATCGCCAGCGTGGTCACCTTGCGGATCGCGAGCTCGCCCTCGTGGACCCACGGCATGTCGCGCACCGCGCCGAAGCACATGATCGCGGCCTCACCGGGATTGAGGATCGGGGTCCCGGCGTCGACGCCGAACACGCCGACGTTGGTAATCGTGATCGTTCCGCCGGCCATGTCGGCCGGCTGCGTGCGTCCCTCGCGCGCGGTGGCGGTCAGCCCGGTCAGCGCCTGCGCCAGCTCGACCAGTGACATCTGGTCGGCGTCCTTGATGTTCGGCACGACCAGACCGCGCGGGGTGGCGGCCGCGATGCCGAGGTTGACGTAGCGCTTGAGCACGATCTCCTGCGCCTGCTCGTCCCACGTCGCGTTGACCCCGGGGTTGCGTCGGATCGCCAGGATCATCGCCTTGGCGAGCAGCAGCAACGGTGACACCTTGACGTCGCGAAACTCGCGGTCGGACTTGAGCCGCTCGACGAGCTCCATCGTGCGGGTCACGTCGACCTGCACCCACTCGGTCACGTGGGGGGCGGTGAACGCCGAGGTCACCATCGCCTGGGCGGTCATCCTGCGCACGCCCTTGACCGGCACCCGGCTCTCCCGCTCGCCGTCGCCGGCCCAGGCCACCTGAGGCCGTGCGCCGACGACTGCCGACGCGCCGCCGTTCGCCGCGGCCTCGACGTCGTCACGCGTCACCGTGCCGTCGGGCCCGCTGGGTGTGAGGGTCGCGAGGTCGACACCGAGGTCCTTGGCCAGCTTGCGCACCGGAGGCTTCGCCAGCGCCCGTGCCGCGCCGGGGACCGCACCGGAGACGCGCGGGTCCACCTGGGCGGCCTCGTCAGCGTGCTCGGCGGCGGGCTCGGACAGCGGGACCGGCGTCGTCATCATCGACGTCTGCACCGCCTGCCGTGCGGTGCCGGCCGAGGCGGTGTTGGGCGAGGCCGCGGTCTTGCGCGGACGCCGCTTGGCGCTCGTCGTACGCGGGCCGTAGCCGACCAGCACGGACGTACGGCCGCCCGGCGCGGGCCCGCCGATCAGGCCTGGCTCGACGGCCACGTCCTCTTGGGGAGTACCGACGGGAGGCGCCAGGTCGGCGACCGGCCTTGCGGCACCACCATCAGGCTCGCCGGCAGTCCCTGGTACGGGGGCGCCTGGTTCGGAGGCGGCCGGTTCGGCGGGCTCGGCGACGGCGCCCCCAGGGCCGCCGGTGTCGACCGTGATGATCGGGGTGCCGACGTCGACCGTGGTGCCTTCCTCGAACAGCAGCTCGCCGACGACGCCGGCGAACGGGCTCGGCAGCTCGACCAGTGACTTGGCCGTCTCGATCTCGACGACGATCTCGTTGACCTTCACGGTGTCGCCCGGCTTCACCTTCCACGAGACGATCTCCGCCTCGGTCAGGCCCTCGCCCACATCGGGGAGCCGGAACTGCTTGATGTCAGGCACGGTGGTGCGCTCCTCGCCAGTTCAGAACGACAGCGATCGGTCGACGGCGTCGAGGACGCGGTCGAGGTCGGGGAGGTAGTCCTCCTCGACCCGGCTGGGCGGGTAGGGCGTGTCGAAGCCGCCGACCCGCAGCACGGGCGACTCGAGGGAGTAGAAGCACGTCTCGGTGACCCGTGCCGCGAGCTCGGACCCCATGCCGAGGAAGACCGGGGCCTCGTGGACCACGATCAGCCGGCCTGTCTTCTCCACAGAGGACTGCAGCGTGGGCATGTCCAGCGGTGAGAGAGAACGAAGGTCGATGACCTCGAGCTCCTTGCCCTCCTCGGCAGCCGCCGTCGCGGCCTCCAGGCAGGTCTTCACCATCGGGCCGTAGGTGGCCAGGGTGACGTGCGCACCCTCGCGCAGGACCCTGGCGGCGTGCAGCGGCGCGGCGTCCTCGAGCGTCAGCGACTCGTCGAGCTCGGCCTTCTCCCAGTAACGCCGCTTCGGCTCGTAGAGCACGACGGGGTCGTCGCTGGCGATCGCCTGCTGCGTCATGAAGTAGCCGTCGACCGGGTTCGAGCACGCGACGACCCGAAGGCCGGCGGTGTGCGCGAAGTAGGCCTCGTTCGACTCGCTGTGGTGCTCGACCGCGCCGATGCCGCCGCCGACCGGGATGCGGATGACGACGGGCAGCGAGATCTTGCCGAGCGCGCGGGCGCGCATCTTGGCGAGCTGACTGACGATCTGGTCGAACGCGGGGTAGACGAAACCGTCGAACTGGATCTCGCACACCGGCCGGTAGCCGCGCAGCGCCAGCCCGATCGCGGTGCCGATGATGCCCGACTCCGCGAGCGGCGTGTCGATGATGCGGTCCTCGCCGAAGTCCTTCTGCAGCCCGTCGGTCACCCGGAACACACCACCGAGCTTGCCGACGTCCTCGCCCATGACAAGAACCTTGGGGTCGTCCTCCATGGCCTTGCGCAGGCCCATGTTGATGCCCTTGGCCAGCGTGATGGTCGTCATCGGTGGCTCCCGGCGGTTTCGTCCTCGGCATCGCTGAACGTGTCGAGGTAGGCCCGGAACTGCTCGCGCTCCTCGTCGATGAGCGGGTGGGCATCCGCGTAGACATGGTCGAAGATCGACAGCGGCCCCGGGTCGGCCATGTCCAGACAGCCCTTGCGCACATGCGCGGCGAGCGCGTCGGACTCCGACTCGATCTCGTCGAAGAACGCCTGGTCCCCGACGCCGTTGCGGGAAAGGTAGGCCTTGAGCCGTTCGATGGGGTCCTTGAGCTTCCACGACTCGAGCTCGTCGGTCAGCCGGTAGCGCGTCGGGTCGTCGGACGTGGTGTGTGCGCCCATCCGATAGGTGTAGGCCTCGACCAGCGTCGGCCCGTTGCCTTCGCGCGCGTTCTGCAGCGCAGCCCGGGTCACGGCGAGCACGGCGAGCACGTCGTTGCCGTCGACGCGGACGCCGGGGAAGCCGAAGCCCAGCGCCCGCTGGTAGAGCGGGATGCGGGACTGGCGCTCGATCGGCTCGGAGATCGCCCACTGGTTGTTCTGGCAGAAGAACACGACCGGCGCGTTGAAGACGCTCGCGAACGTGAACGCCTCGTTGACATCGCCCTGACTCGACGCGCCGTCGCCGAAGTAGGCGATGACCGCACCGTCGGAGCCGTCCTTCTGCATGCCCATCGCGTAGCCGGTCGCGTGCAGTGTCTGCGCGCCGATGACGATCGTGTAGAGGTGGAAGTTCTTCTCGTTCGGGTCCCAGCCACCGTGGTTGACGCCACGGAAGAGGCCCAGCAGGTTGAGGGGATCGACGCCGCGGCACCAGGCGACGCCGTGCTCGCGGTAGGTCGGGAACGCGTAGTCCTGGGGCGCCATCGCTCGGCCGGAGCCGACCTGCGCCGCCTCCTGCCCGAGCAGGCTCGCCCAGATGCCCAGCTCGCCCTGCCGCTGCAGCGCGGTGGCCTCGGTGTCCACCCGGCGTACCAGGACCAGGTCGCGGTAGAGCGCGCGCAGGTCGTCGTCGGAGATGTCGAGGGAGTACGTCGGGTGCTGGACCCGCTCGCCCTCGGGCGTCAACAGCTGTACGAGCTCGGCCGCGTCGGCCGCTGGGGGCTGGGGGGGTCCGGAGACCCCGGAAGCCCTGACCGCACTGTCAGTCACTAGCTCTCCTTACCCACTCGCCGTCGTCAGCGGGATCACCGCCCAACGGTCGTGACAGCCCACTCGGTCGCCGGCACGCGAGGGTGGTGCGTGGACGGCGCCGGGCGGAACGGAAGTGCCGCCTGCCGGGAGCAGGCACCCACAACCTACCGGCGGGGCGGATTCCGCACGACTCGACGGGGGCTCCTGAGCGCGGATGCGCTGTCCAGGGTCTTACCGGGCGCCCTTATCCGGTGATCGCTACCAGGCCACACAAAGGGATCGGATTGCGGCTGCGGAGCAGTAATTCCGGGCGGTGCGACCCCGCGAGCGCCTCGGCTTTGTGGGGGCGCATTGCGATCACCGGGCTCGCGGGGCTAGCGGTGTGCGCGGCCGCCTCGCTCGCGGTCGCGATCCTGGTGCTTGTCGCGGTCGCGATCCTGGTGCTTGTCGCGGTCGCGATCCTGGTGCTTGTCGCGGTCGCGATCCTGCTGCCTGTCGCGGTCGCTGTGCCCACGCTTGTCGTCGTGCTTGGCGCGCTTGGTGGCGTGCTTGGCGCGCTTGGCATCCTGCTTGGCCTGCTGGGCCTGGTGCTTGGCCGGCTTGTCGGCATGCTCGACGCCGGCCTTGCGCGCGCGCTTGTCGTGCCGGACTCGATCCTTGCGGGCATTGTCGGCTCGCTCCGCACGGGCGTGGTCGCGGGCCTTCTGTCGCTCGGTGGACTGCGCGGCACGGCGTGCATCGCGCGCGTCGTGGCGGGCGGTGCGGGCGGGTCGATCCCGGTCGCGCTGATCCGCGTCGGCTGCGCGGCGCTCGGCCCGTGCGGCGCCGCGTTCCGCGCTGCGGTCGGCCTGGGCGTCGTCACGCCCTGCCCGGTCATCGGCCTGGCTGGCCGGGTGGGGCTCGTGGCTCGGGTGCGCTGACGGAGTGGGCGTGGGCTCGTCTTCGCCGGTCGCCTGGTCGACCTTGACTGCGACCGCGGCCGCCTTCACGGCTTCGTCGGCCGCCTTGTCGGCAGCGGCCTCGCCTTCGTCAGCGGCTTCGACACCGCTGTCGAATGCCTCCTGCGCAACGAATACCACAGCTTCGACGGCATCGACCGGGTCGTCGCCCGCCTCGAACGCATCGGTTGCGACCTCCTTGGCCACAGCGACCGCCTGTTCCGCTTCGGTGGCGAACCCCTGGGCAGCAGCGGCGGCGGCGGTCGCGTCGTCGGCAGCATCGGTCGCGTGGTCGGCCGCGTGCTGCGCCTGATCCACGAGCTTCGTGATGGCGTGGTCATCGGCGTTCTCGGCCTGCGCAGCCGCACGGGCGGCGCTCGCAGTCGCCTCGCTGGCGGACACGGCCGCGTTCTCGGCGAAGGTCATCGCGTCACCGGCGATCCCCCGTGCGTTCTCGGCCAGTTCGACGACCGGTGCGATGGCGAGCAGCACGTCGGGGTTCTCGGCAGGCGGCCCGGGAACCGGCGAGGGTCGCGGCGCAGGCGGGGACGGGAGGGGAATGCCGGCCGGCGGGCCGACCGGTGCCTGGATGGCAGGCGGTGTCGCGCTGGGGCCTGCGTCGCTGGGCGGCACGGCTCGTTGCGTGGGCAGCGCGCCAACCTGGGGCGCGGGGGTCGAAGGCCCGGCCGGTGCCTGGAGGGGTGCTGGGTCGGGTGAAGCTGTGGGCGACGATGTGCGCACCACGACGTCGGCCGGCGGCGCCAATTGTGCCTGGGAGGGTGGGCCGGACGGGCCGGGGCCTCCGGCGGCGAGCTGGTTGACGCCGGTCAGGCCCAGGAAGGCCAGTGCGCTCGCGCTGAGCAGGCACAGCACGACAGTGGTGAGGCCGGTGGCGCTCGCACCGTCCTGTCTGTCCTGCCTGCGGAACTTGTACATGCTCTCTCTTTCGCCCCTCGAATGGCCCATCACTGCTTGTGAGTCGGTGTCGCACCTTATGTAGTCGAATGCTGCTACCTGTGCCCCGCTAAATCTTCGACCGAACGGGTGACCGGCTGGAGAGGTTTGGGCCAAAATGTTTGGACATTCGGCTGAGCCCGTCCGCACAGGGCGCCGGATTGGGCCGGCCGGCGGGCCGGTGATAGACCTTCCCGCATGGCTCATCTGGTGCTCGGCCCCTTGCTGCGCCACGTCGGCGAGCGCGATGCGACGATCTGGGTCGAGACCGACGGTCCCTGCACGGTCGCCATCCTCGGACACGAGGAGCGCACCTGGCAGGTCGCAGGGCACCACTACGCGCTGGTCTGCGTCGAGGATCTCGCGCCCGGTGCGAGCACGCCGTACGACGTGCGACTGGACGGCGAGCAGGTCTGGCCGCCGCCCGACTGGACCTACCCGCCCTCCCGCGTCCGCACCATGACCTCCGGCCAGCGGCTGCGCCTGCTGTTCGGCTCCTGCCGCTACGCCCGACCGGACGCGGTCACAGGCAACCGGCACTTCGACGCCGACGCGCTCGATGCGTACGCGCGGCGGATGACCCGCCTGCCCGAGGACCGCTGGCCCGACGCCCTGGTGCTGCTCGGGGACCAGGTCTACGCCGACGAGACCTCGCAGCGCACGAAGGAACGCATCGAGTCGAAGCGCGACATCACGGTGGCGCCCAACGACCAGGTCGCGGACTTCGAGGAGTACACCTGGCTCTACGAGGAGTCGTGGACGGACCGCGACGTGCGGTGGCTGCTGTCCACCATCCCCAGCTCGATGATCTTCGACGACCACGACGTGCGCGACGACTGGAACACCTCACACGATTGGCGCGAGGAGATCAAACGCACGTCGTGGTGGGAAGAACGAATCATCGGCGGCCTGTCGTCGTACTGGATCTACCAGCACCTCGGCAACCTCTCCCCGCAGGCGCTGGCCGAGGAGGAGCTCTACGCCAAGGTGCGCGCCTGCGAAGACGACGCCGAGCCCCTGCTGCGCGACTTCGCGGCCGCTGCGGACCGGGAGGCCGACGGACGCAAGGGGGCGCGGTGGTCCTACCGGCGCGACCTGGCGGGCGTGCGGCTGCTGGTCATCGACTCGCGTTGTGGTCGGGTGCTCGCCGACGGCGAGCGCTCGATCGTGTCGGAGGACGAGTTCCGCTGGATTGAGAACCAGGTGGAGGGCGACTACGACCATCTGCTCGTCGGCACCTCGTTGCCCTGGTTGCTGCCGCGCGCCCTGCACGACATCGAGTCGTGGAACGAGCGGCTGTGCTCCGGCTCTCGCGGCCCGCGGATGGCCGCCATCTCGGAGAAGTGGCGTCGCGCCGCCGACCTCGAGCACTGGGCGGCGTTCCGCAAGTCGTTCGATCGCCTCGTCGACCTGTTCGCCTGCGTCGGCCGCGGCGACCACGCCAGCTCGGGCGGGCGCGCGCCGGCGACCGTGTGCGTGCTGTCCGGCGATGTCCACCATGCCTACGTCGCACGAGCCGAGTACGCCGAGCGGCTGACGTCACGCGTCTACCAGCTGACGTGCTCGCCGGTACACAACTACGTGCCGCTCGCGATGAAGGCGGCGTTCCGGTTGTCCTGGAGCCGATCGGCCGAGCGGGTCACGCGCTTCCTGCTCGACCGCGTCTCGCACGTGCCACCACTGCCCATCTCCTGGTCGCGCGTGTGCGGACCGTCCTTCGGCAACATGCTGGCGACTCTCACCCTCGAGGACCGGTCCGCCCACCTGGTGCTCGAACAGGCCTCGAGCACCGACGAGCAGCCCACGTTGACCCCCGTCGACTCGATCACGCTCTCCTGAGCCAGCTCGCCAACCCGCTCATTCGACCGGGACGATCTCGGGGGCGTCCAGGCGCGCGGTGTCGGCGGTCTGGTCGTCCGGTTGCTGCTGGGACAGTCGCTCGGCCTCGACCCGGGCCAAGTAGTGCTCGATCTCGCGGGCGGTCTGTACGTCACTCCAGCCGAGGACGGGCGCCACCAGACGCGCGGCGAGCGGCGCGGCGCTGACCCCGCGGTCAAAGGTCTCGATCGAGATCCGGGTACGCCGGGTGAGCACATCGTCAAGATGGCGGGCGCCCTCGTGGGTGGCGGCATAGACCAGTTCGGCGCGCAGGTAGTCGTCTGCACCCTCGACCTGGGCACCGAGCGACGAGTCGGCTTCGATCAGTTCCAGGACCTCGTACACGAGCGACCCGTACCGCTGCAGAAGATGCTCGAGCCGCGCGACGTGCAGGCCGTGCCGAGCCGCGAGCCGGTGACGGGCGTTCCAGAGCGCGGCGTAGCCCTCGGCGCCGACCAGCGGGATGCGGTCGGTCACGGAGTCGGGCACCGCGCCATCGAGCCCGTGACGCACAGCGTCGACCGCTTCCTTGGCCATCACCCGGTACGTCGTGTACTTGCCGCCCGCGACGACGACCAGGCCGGGCACCGGGTGCGCGACGATGTGCTCGCGGGAGAGCTTCGAGGTCAGCTCGGACTCCCCCGACAACAGCGGGCGCAACCCGGCGTACACGCCCTCGACATCCTCGTGGGTCAGCGGGGTGACCAGCACCCGGTTGACGTGCTCGAGCAGGTAGTCGATGTCGGAGCGCGACGCAGCCGGGTGCGCCTTGCCGAGGTTCCAGTCGGTGTCGGTGGTGCCGATGATCCAGTGCCTGCCCCACGGGATGACGAACAGCACGCTGGTCTCGGTGCGCAGGATCAACCCCGTGGACGACTGGACCCGATCCCTCGGCACCAGCAGGTGGATCCCTTTGGAAGCGCGGACATGGAACTGGCCCCGTTCGCCGACCATGGCCTGGGTGAGGTCGGTCCAGACGCCGGTGGCGTTGACCACCTGCCGGGCCCTCACCTCGATCGAGGCGTCGGTCTCGAAGTCGCGGACCCGTACGCCGGTCACCCGCTCGCCCTCCCGCAGGAAGCCGACCACCCTGGCCCGGTTGGCCACCAGCGCGCCGTAGGACGCGGCGGTCCGCACCACCGCCATGGTGTGCCGCGCGTCGTCGACCAGTGCGTCGTAGTACTGGATGGCGCCGACCAACGCGTCCTTGCGCAGCGACGGCGACTTCCGCAGAGCCGCTTTCCGCGACAGGTGGCGGTGATGCGGCAGCCCGCGGGCGTTGCCCGACCCGTGGCCCAAGGTTTCGTAGAGCGCGACACCGGCGCCGGCGTACAGCCGCTCCCAACCGCGGTGCCTGAGCGGGTAGAGGAAAGGCACCGGCCGCACCAGGTGCGGTGCCAACCGCTGCATGAGGAGGCCACGCTCGCGCAACGCCTCTCGGACCAAGGCGAACTCGAGCATCTCCAGGTAGCGCAGTCCGCCGTGCACCAACTTGCTGGACCGGCTCGACGTCCCGGCCGCCCAGTCACGACCCTCGAACAACGCGACGCTCAGGCCGCGGGTCACCGCATCCAGCGCCACCCCCGCGCCCACCACGCCGCCGCCGACCACCACGACGTCAAGTTCATCGACGGGAGCGGCGTCCAGCGCGGCCTGCCTCTCCACCGGGCCCACACGGCTGGTGAGGTGGACCGGCCCGGCTGCCGAGAAGGGGCGCATCGGATTTCCTCGCAACATCGGACGGGACGCATGCGGTGAGCTCCGGGTGGGGCTGGGCTCACGTCAGCATGACAGCGACGGAGATATAGTCCGGCATGAAAACGCGCCGGGCGGTGGTGACAGGCGGCGCCAGCGGGCTCGGCGCGGCGAGTGCGGCCCGCCTGGCCGCAGACGGCCTCGAGGTCGTCACCGCGGATCTTCACGAGGCCGCGGATGTCCAGCTCGACGTCTCCGACGGTGCCGCGGTTGTCCGAGCGGCGCGCGACATCGGGCCTGTCGACGTCCTCGTCAACAGTGCGGGCATTGTGGGACCGAACAAGGTCCTGTGGGAGGTCGAGGACGACGAGTGGCAGACCACATTCGCAGTCAACGTCGCCGGGACCTTCCACCTGTGCAAGGCGTTCGTGCCGGGTATGCAGGAGCGTGGCTGGGGTCGCATCGTGAACCTCGCGAGCATGGCCGGGAAGGACGGGAACCCCAGGCTCGCGGCGTACTCCGCTTCGAAGGGCGCGGTGATCGCGATGACCAAGTCGCTCGGCAAGGAGCTCGCGACCACTGGCGTGCTGGTGAACGCCATCGCCCCCGCCGTCATCGACACCCCGATGAATGCCGAGACCTCGCCCGAGGTGCTCGCGCACATCACGTCGCTCATACCGATGCGTCGGGTCGGGCGTCCCGAGGAGGTGGCCGAGTTGGTCGCCTGGCTAGCCTCCGACCGGTGCAGCTTCTCGACGGGCGCCGTCTATGACATCAGCGGCGGCCGGGCCACGTACTGAAAGGGACCTTATGGCGCCGAATATCGTTCTGGTGCTCATCGACGACCTCGAGTCCGACGTCTCCGAGGAGCACGACGTCGCCACAACGCACCCCGGCCTGGTGCGCGCCCTCAGTGCCAGGCTCGACGAGTGGCTCGAGTCCGTCGATGCGCTGATCCCGCGGGCCAACCCGCGAGCCAGGCCATGACCTCGCGCACGCTGGCCGACGAGGCGCTCGAGCTCGGTGAGGGCGCCCGCTGGGTAGACGACCGGCTCGTGCTGGTCGACATCCTGCGCGGTCGGCTGCTTGAGCACCCGGGGACCGCCGTTGCGCCGTTCCAGCCGCTGTTGACCATGGACGTCCCGCTCGGTGCCGTGGCGCCAGTCGCCGACCGGCCCGGGCAGTGGATCGCCGCAGTCGGGACGGGCGTCGCGCTGCTCGACACCAACGGACGGACGACCTGGCTGGACCGTCCCGAGGATCGCGCGGACGGCGCGACCCGGATGAACGACGGCGCCGCAGACCCTGCTGGCCGGTTCTGGGCGGGGAGCATGGCCTACGACGGCACGACGCCGCTGGGATCGCTGTACCGGGTCGACCTGGACGGTTCAGTGCATCGGGTATGGGACGGCATCGCGGTCGTCAACGGCCCGGCTTTCACTGCCGGCGGCCGCGTCATGTACCTCGCGGACACCGCTCGCGGGACCATTCTCCGATTCCCGGTCTCGGCGGCAGGCGATCTCGGCGAGCCGCAGGAGCACTGGCGTGCCGACGGTGACGACGGAGCACCCGACGGTATGACGGTGGCTGACGACGGCACACTCCTCGTTGCGATGTGGGGGGGCAGCGAAGTGCGCGCGATCGCACCCGACACCACAACCGTCGCGCGAATGCCGGTAGCCGCGCGACAGCCGACGAGCGTCTGCCTCGCGGCGGGTCGCGTGCTGGTGACATCGGCGTGCACAGGGCTGCCCGACCCGACGCCTGCCGACGGCCGCCTGGTCGACATCGACCTGACCGCCCACGGGCTCTCCGCGACCGCCCCTCCGGCCTGCTCGTACGGCGGCTGACCCAGCGGCTGGGCACGATCCGGCACACCCGCCGCGCCGACCGGATGACACGACGCTCACTCGATGCGGACGGTGCCCCGTTTCGTGGCGAGGTGCACGGCCACCAGTCCGAGCTCGTCGGCGTCGACCCATTCGACAGCGAAGTCTGCCCGGTCGAGCGGCTCGCCGAGCCATTCCAGCACCGTGTCGCGGTCACCGCAGATCTCCACCCGCTCGATGCGCGGCGCCTCGACCGCGGTGCCGGTGGCTGCCGGGTGGTACGTCGGGTCGTCCTCCCACTGCACGAAGAACGGCAGGGTGGGGTCGTCGAGCAGCTCCAGGACGCCGATCTGGCGCCATGTCAGCTTGACGCCGTCCGGTCGGTGCCGATGGCCGGCAACCGACCGGCGACCGAGACGGGCCTCGACGGGGGCGATGTCGTCGACAGCGACCACCCACGCGAGCCACCCGCCGCCGCTGTCGGTCCGAGCCTTGACCGCCCGCCCGAACGGTGCCGTGTCGGCGGCCGGGTGGTCGAGGACGCCGACCACCTCGAGATAGACACCGCCGTCCAGCGGAAGGACGAAGTTGCGGGTCCCGAAACTCGGGTGCACACCACCGTCGGAGAAGCCGGTCCCGATTGCCGCGCCGAGCCGCTGCACAGACGCAGCCAAGCCTGCAGGTCCCGCGGCGTACGAAAGGTGGTCGAGACGCATCGTGACCGCCATTGTGCGCTGCGTGGATTGCGGCCGGACGCGCGGGGTCAGCTCACGAAGTCACGAGCGACCCGGAGGAAGAGGTCGCCCGCCTCGGGCTCGCCGATCGTGACGCGCGCGCCCTCGCCGGCAAAAGGCCGGACGACGACGCCCGCCGCCTCGCACGCCGCCGCGAACTCCGTCGTGCGTTCCCCGAGACGCAACCACACGAAGTTCGCCTCCGACGGCGGCACTGACGACCAGCCCTGGTCGCGCAGTCCGTCGTGGACTCGCGAGCGCTCCTTCACCAGGGCGTCGACGCGCTCGAGCAGCTCGTCCTCCGCGCGCAGCGAGGCGACCGCCGCGGCCTGCGCCACACTGCTGACGCCGAACGGCACCGCGGTCTTGCGCAGTGCGGCCGCGACCGGTTCGTGGGCGACCGCGAAGCCGACCCGCAGCCCGGCCAGGCCGTAGGCCTTCGAGAACGTGCGCAGCACGGCGACATTCGGCCGGTCGCGCGCGATCTCGATCGCGTCGGGCACCTCGGGGTCGCGGACGAACTCGCGGTAGGCCTCGTCGATGACGACGAGGGTGTCGGGGGGCATCCGGTCGAGGAAGCGCTCGAGCTCGTCGCGGCGTACCGCTGTGCCGGTCGGGTTGTTCGGCGAGCACACCAGCACCAGTCTGGTGCGCTCGGTGACCGCCTCGGCCATCGCGTCGAGGTCGTGGCGTTCCTCGGTGGTCAGCGGCACCTGCACCGAGCGCGCACCGGAGATCTGCACGACGATCGGGTAGGCCTCGAAGGACCGCCAGGCGTAGACCACCTCATCGCCTTCGGCCGCGGTGGACTGAACGACCTGCTGGAGCACGCCCACCGAGCCGGTGCCAGTGGCGACCCGGTCCTCGGGTACGTCGAAGTGCGCCGCGATCTCGGCGGTCAGGCCGGTCGCGAACATGTCGGGGTAGCGGTTGAAGCTCGCCGCCTCGTTGCGCACCACGTCGAGCACCGACGGCAGCGGCGGGTAGGGGTTCTCGTTCGAGGAGATCTTGTACGCCGGCCCGCCGGCGCGTCCCACCGCCGGGCGACCCGGCTTGTAGGACGGGATGCCCTCGAGCGCACTGCGCAGCCGGGGAGTGGGTGCGTCGGTCATGCGCGTCACCCTATGTGCGAGTCGGTTAGCGTACGTGGGTGGTCGAGGAGTCCCTGTCCGCCGCCACTGCCTCCGAACCGCTCGCCTTGGAGCGTCGCCCCACCCTCGGCTACATCTACGTGAGCACGGCTGCCGTGCTGTTCGCGGTCAACGGCACCGTGTCGAAGGTCATCCTGTCGACGGACGTGTCAGCGACCCGACTCACCGCGCTGCGCGGCGCGGCCGCCATGGTCGGGCTCGGTCTGCTCGTGCTGGCGATCGAGCCGAAGCGGCTACGGGTCAAAGGCGCACGAGCTGCCGCTGCTCGCGGCGTACGGCATCGCCGGTGTCGCCGGCGTGCAGGCGCTCTACTTCGCGGCCATCGCGCGGTTGCCGGTGGGCATCGCGCTGCTCTTCGAGTCCACCGCGCCGGTGCTCGTCGCACTGTGGGCGCGCTTCGTGCTCCGCCAGGAGGTGCGGCCCGGGTGTGGGCCGCGTTGGCCCTGTCCCTGGTCGGTCTGGGATTGGTGGCGCAGGTCTGGGCCGAGGTGACGCTCGACCCCGTCGGGATCGCCGCCGGGCTCGGGGCCGCCGTCGGGCTTGCCGCCTGCTACCTGCTGGGCGAGCGCTCCGCGAGCCGACGCGATCCGCTCTCGACGACGTTCTGGTCGTTCGTGTTCGCGGCGGGGTTCTGGGCCGTGCTGCAGCCCTGGTGGTCGTTCCCGGGCGGGGTGCTCACCTCTGACGTGTCGCTGTCGGGCAACCTCGCGGACGTCGACCTGCCGGTCTGGCTGCTGGCGACGTACATGGTGGTGCTCGGGACGATCGTGCCGTTCGCGCTGGTGCTGTCGGCGTTGAGGCATCTACCGGCCACCCGGGTCGGTGTCGTCGGCATGCTCGAGCCGGTGCTCGCGGCCGCGGTGGCCTGGCCATGGCTCGGCGAGGTGCTCACCGGGGTGCAGGTGCTCGGCGGGATCGTGGTTCTCGTCGGGGTCGGTCTCGCCCAGACGGCGAGCTGACCGTCAGCGGGGCTTGGTCGTCGGCAAGGCGACCAGGCACAAGGGAGGGTCCTCGTGGTAGCGGGCGACCAGGTCGGCGGTCGCGCTGTTGAGCCGGCGGTGCAAGGCCTCGCGGTAGGACGAGAGCACGCTCTCGGCGCTGGCCAGCTTGGCGAACAGCTCGGCGGTCACCGGGTCGTCGTTGTCGACCTGCGCCCAAAGGTCGGGCAGGGTGGGCAGGATCGGCATGCCGCTGTCGGGGTGCACCGGGAGGATGACCTGCCGGCCGGCGGGGCCGCGCGACTCGGTCAGCGTCTGGCGCAACAGCTCGCGGTCGCCGGGCACGACACCGGCCCGGAGCAGGTCGCGGCGCGCCTGCAGGATCCGCCGCCAGTAGGACGTGCGCAGCTCCTCCGCCAGCAGCGTCCGGCGATAGGTGCGCAGCCGGTCGAGGGTCATGTGGGCGAGCTCGGGCGAGCGTGGCGGGACGGGCGCCGTCGGCGAGCGGCGGACAGCGTGCAGCGCGGCAGGGGGAGGTGTCTCCCCCTGACCCGGCGTGGTGGCGGTGCTGACCGTGGTCACGGACCCGATATCGACGCCACCACGCCCGGGCTTGAAGATCCTCACCCAATTGAGGTCGAAGGGTTACCCCTCGCGATCCACCGTGACCGTGAAGCGCTGGGGAGCGCTGACGTTCCCGGCCGCGTCGATGGCCCGGAACTCCACCGTGTGCTTGCCGTAGCCGGGCGCCCGGTCCTCGAAGGGGGCCCAGGACATCCCGCCGGGGCTCAGTGCCCCGTAGATGAGCGCCTTGATCTCGGTGCCCCTGGGGGTGAAGCGGAACGGGCTCCCGGGCGGGTCGTCCGGCCAGCCGTAGAAGTTGTGCCAGCCGTCACCGTCGAGGCGGAACTCGGTGACGACGAAGCCCTCGTGGTCGTCGGTCGAGTCGAGGCCCATGTTGAAGGACTCGACGAAGCGGTAGTCCGTCGTCTTCCCGCCCGGACGGGGTGGCGGCACTGGTGCCGCTGGGCGGGCG
Source organism: uncultured Actinomycetota bacterium (assembly GCA_963839955.1). Taxonomy (GTDB): domain Bacteria; phylum Actinomycetota; class Actinomycetes; order JACCUZ01; family JACCUZ01; genus CAWIXB01. Next base: position 54,207 of record CAWIXB010000002.1, on the reverse strand, counting down.
TCAGCGCCCCCGGAGAGCGTCGCGACGGTCTGCGGCGCGGCGTTGTCGATCGTCCACTCGCGGGTCTGCGAGCTCGCCCTGTCGGCAGGGTCGGTGACGGTCGCCGTCAGGGTGTGGGTGCCGGGCTTGAGCTTCCGATCGCCCAGGTCGAGGTTGCGCGCGTTGTCGGTGCCGGGGACCGGCTTGCCGTCGATGCGCCAGGTGACGTCGAGCACCCGGTCGGTGGGGTGGGTCGTCTCGACGTACACGACGTCCTTGCCGCCCACCGGCCGTTCGTTCTGCGTGGAGGCGGTGAACGCGGCTTCGACGTCCTCGGCCGGCTGGGGCGCACCCACGGTCCATGACCGTGTCGCCGTGAGATCGCCCGAGCTGCGAAGCTCCGGGTCGCGGACGAACTCCGTCGGGTCGGTCACCGTGACCGTCACCGTGTCGCCGGCACGGACGTGTCGGCGGGACAGTTCGAGGTTGCGGCTGTTGCGCGTGTTGCGCAGCGTGCGGCCCGCGACAGTCCAGGTGACGTCGAGCTGGTGGTAGGTGGGATGAGGTGTCTCGACCCAGAGCACGTCGCGAGGGCCCACCGCACCTGCCGGCGTCGCGTTGATGCTGAGCTGGCCCAGGTCGCGGCGCCCGGACATGCGCTCGACCATCCGCTCCCGGCTGACCTGGTCGTAGGCGTAGCCGAGCCAGCGCATCATCGAGTGCTTGCTGGGCCGCCAGATGCCGGAGTTGCTGTACTGCCCGCTCTCGAACCGGTCGATCCGGCCGCCGGACAGGCTCTCCTCGCCCAGCCAGCGCCACCACTTGCGCTTCTGATCGCGCATCTGGTCGACGGTGAGCAGCGTGTGGTGGATCGAGCTCGGCTCGCCGCCGGTGTAGGGGGCACCGGGGACGCCGCGGGCGAAGTACGGGTACTCGTCCTGCAGGTTGCCGAGGGAGTGGCCGAGCTCGTGCGGGCTGATCAGCGGGCCGAGGGAGTTGCCGCCAGACGTGGTCGCGTTGCGCCCGCCGATGCCGCCGTAGGTGTTGGTGTTCGCGAGCGTGAGGGTCTGCCGGTTGCTCTCGACGACGCCGGGGATCTGCGCGACGTAGTTGTTCAGGGCGGCCTGGCCACCGGGGCCGAACGTGATGCCCCGCGCGTTCGGCTCGGCCGGGCAGACCCGCGCGTACTCCAGCTTGAGCGGGGTGTCGCGGCGTGTGTTGCCGTCGTCGGGGTCGCAGCTGATGCCCGACACAGCCGAGGTGACCTCGATCATGTAGACGTTGAGGTAGCTGCGGTAGCTGCGGAACGGCTCGATGCTCCACTGGATGTTGAGGTGCTTGTCGACCTGCTCGCGGAACTTGGGCATGTCCGCGGCGGTGTAGCCGTCGCCGAGCACCACCAGGTTGAGCCGCTCGGACGGGGGTCCGGTCACCTGCAGCGGCACGACGGTCGCGTCACCGGGTGCGGCAGCCTGCACCTGCGTCGCATTGTCGACGGTGGCCGACACGGCCCCCGGTGCGCCGGTCAGCAATCCTGCGAGCAGGCTTGCCACGGCAACAGGCGCGGCGGCCAGCTGGACGGTCGTGCGTCGCAACGTCCTCACCTCACGAGAGACGGGGCGGGCGCCTGCCCGCCGGCTGCTCCGAGGCTAGGGCTGAGACAAAACGGGAGCAATGGGGCCAGCCAACTATCTCACGCGGGCTGTCAGTCGCCGGGCAGCGGAGCGTAGAGGTCGACCCGCACTCCGTCGGGGTCGCGGGTCGTCGCGTAGCGCTGGCCCCAGGGTGCGTCGAACGGCGCGACCTGGGATCCCGAGCCGAGGTTGACCAGCATGTCGTGCAACCGGTCGACCGCATCGGGCGAGGCGCACCGGGCGGCGAGCGTGAGGCGGCCGGCATTCGCACCGGACCAGGTGTCCTCCGAGAAGGAGCGCATCACCTCCTCGCTGTCGATCATCAGTCGCACACCTCCCAGGTCGCACTCGAGGTGGCCGTCCTCGCCGATGTCGGCGTCGGTCGGCTCCGGCAGGTCGCAGCCGAGGGCGCGGTAGAACGCGACGGTGCGGGTGAGGTCGGCCGCGATGAGGCCGATGGCGTCGATGCGTCCGGTGTCGGTCATGGACGCGAAGGTAGACCACCCCCCTGACAGCGACCGGCGGGCGGCGACTGCCCGGCTTTCGGCGGCGCCATGACCGTCTGACTACTCACTTGCGCGCGGGACAGCCACGAAGCACAGTGAGCCCGGTGAGCAGCCAGCCCCAGCGGTGGACCCAGGCCACCGTCTACCCCGACATGTGGTCAGACCCGGACGAGGACCCCCGCAACAGTGACGAACCCAGTCCGGACGGCGAGTTGCCCACGCTGCTGGACTACCTGACGAACTACCGCCTGACCCTGAAGCTGAAGTGCCAGGGCCTCGATCCGGAGCAGTTGGCTCGTCGGTCGGTGCCCCCATCGACGATGTCGTTGCTCGGGCTCGTCCGGCATCTGGCCGAGGTGGAACGGGACTGGCGCAACTGGATCCTTCCGGAGAACCCAGCACCGAAGCTGTACGGCGCGCGTGATGCGGACTTCGACGGAGCCGTCGGTGAGCAGGCCGCGGCGGACAGCGCATTCGCCGATCTGGCTCGCGAGCAGGAGGCCACCGACGCAGCGCTGGCCGAACATCCGGATATGGGTGAGCGGGTCGGGAAGGACGGCATCGCGGTCAGGGATTTGTGGGTCCACCGCATCGAGGAGTACGCCCGACACTGCGGGCACGCCGATCTGCTGCGCGAATGCATCGACGGTCGGGTCGGGCAGTAACGCACCTCGACAGCCTGCAGTGTCAGTGCGGCGCCATGTCGACGAAGCGCGAGTAGTGGCCCTGGAACGCGACGGTGATGGTGGCGGTGGGTCCGTTGCGGTGCTTGGCGACGATGAAGTCGGCCTCACCGGCTCGCGGCGACTCGCGCTCGTAGAGCTCTTCACGGTGCAAGAGCACGACCATGTCGGCATCCTGCTCGATCGAGTTGTGAACGGCGATGCCGTCAGCGATGAAGTTGTGGAGCCCGAGCACGGTGGCGTCATAGACGTCCTCGACGCCGACGCTCTCGATCGCGACCACTGTGTCCCAGAAGACATCGTTCGTGGCGAGCATCTCGAGGTCGGCGTCGTCGAGCAGCGTGGCAATGCGGCCTAGGCGGTCTCGGCGCGACGCGTGCTTCTCTTCAGCGTTCCCGCCGAAGGACGTGCCCGTCGCGCTGACGACCTGACGATGGGTCACCCCGCGCTCCACGAGTACACGCTTGACGTCTTGCCACACGTCCACCGGGACGGTGCCCAGGTTGGTGTTGGGCGTGACCTCGGTCAGTATCGCGAGCAAGCTTTGCACCGCCTCGCCCTCCGGTCCGTGCACGCCGATCTCGCGCAGGAATCGCCGCTGGTCATCACAGTCGGAGACGTCGAGGGTGTAGCACGCGCGATCGCCCTCCTTCGCAGTCGCCCGCCTGATCCGCGATGAGATGCCGAACCGGAGCAGGAGACGAGCGACATCGTCGACGAGAGCTCGGCTCGTCGAGGCGTAATGGATGCGCCCACCGCAGCCGTCGCGGTGCACGGTCACCGAACCGTCGATGGACCAGAGGTGGTGCAGGAAGAGCGAAATCGATCGCTTGCGCAGGTTGAAGACTTCAACGGGCACGAACTTCTCGTGACTGCGAGCGCTAGAGATCACCTGCGCGTCGTCCCAGTCAATGCGTGTCTGCAACGGCGCCGGCACGTGGCGCGGCACAGCGAGCCGGGACCCCGCACCGAGCTCGCCGAGCGGCCGCCACCCGTCGTACGTCAGGAACGGGTGGTTGGCGGTCGCCCGCACGGTCTTTCCGGACTCCAAGGTGAGCGCGAACACCTCTTTGCGTCCGCTGGGAAAAACGTGCGTCATGGTGCGCCGCTGGTAGCGAAGGCTGTCGTCGAGCGACCAGACGGGGACGTCGCGTTCGCCCGACGCCAGCAAGGCGCCCAGGGTGATCTCAGCACCGGTGTCGGCTCGCAGAACGCGGGTCGACGCCGGCAGGCACCCCGATTCGCGAAGGTCGGACATCTGCGGCTTCTTGTCGGTGCGCTGTTCGGGACCACGGTTGAGCTGCGAGATCGCGATGACCGGGACCTCGAGCTCCTTGGCGAGCAGCTTGAGCGCGCGGGAGAACTCCGACACCTCTTGCTGGCGGCTCTCGACGCGCTTGCCACTCGACATCAGCTGGAGGTAGTCGACGATGACGAGCTTGAGGTCGTGACGCTGCTTGAGCCGCCGGCACTTCGCGCGGATCTCCATCATCGACATGTTGGGCGAGTCGTCGATGAACAACGGCGCGTTGGACACCTCACCCATCCGCCTCGCGAGGCGCGTCCAGTCGTCGTCGGAAAGCTTGCCGGTGCGCATGTGGTGCAGCGGGACCCGCGACTCGGCCGAGAGAAGTCGCATGGTGATCTCGTTGCGGCTCATTTCGAGCGAGAAGATGCAGGTGGTCATCTGGTGCTTGATGGCAGCTGTTCGAGCGACGTCGAGCCCCAGCGTCGAGTTGTGGGTCGGCACCATCGTGCGGCCGGCGAGGTAGAGATGGCTCGGATTGTCGACCTGCACGCAGCGCACGGGCACGCTGTCGACGCGACGGACATCGACGATGTAACGGGCACCGATCTTCGCGTCGCGGCCCGAACGCCGTTCCTTGTGCAGGACCTTCTTGCGGCCGAGGCGGAAGACCTCGTCGTTCGTCGAGAACGTCAGGATGTACGCCGTGGAGCTCGCCTCACTGCGGCCGTGGACGCGTTTCGTCGTGAAGCCGCACTTGTAGCCGAGGCTCGACACCAATTCGCGGACGTCCACCGCGAGGCGTCGCGAGGTCACGCAGAACTGAACCGACCCACCCGCCGTGACGGTTCCATCCGTGTCGAGCAGGCCGGCGAGCAGATCGCGTCGCTGCTGCTCGGAGCCACGGAGGTAGGTGGCTGGAATGTGCTTGTCACCGAGCACTCCCATCGTGCGCAGGAGGGCGACGACGGTGCCGTGGTGCGCGTGACAGGTGGCGCACCTGACCAGCCCGGACGAAGGGCCGCCGCAGTCCGGGCATGACGGTGGTGGGACGGGTGCAGAGATTGCTCGGGCCTTGCCACCGCAGGCACGGCCACACGTGCGCACCTGTGACGTCCGCGGGACGAAGAAGACGCCGCAGACAACACAGTCACGCCGGGCGACGGGCGGCTCGGCAGGCAGTCGCATGGAAAAGGTCAGGCCAGCGCCGGGAGTGACGCGCAGGTCCTCGCCCTCGAGGTACATCGCGATCTCGGGATCGGCGCTGGTGAACCGGGCGCCCGCAGAGTGTCCGTCACCCAGCCAGACGCCGAGGGCATAGGGCGAGAGCGGCAACGTGGCGTCGGGCAGCTGGAGCGGGCGGGTGTTGCGAACTGTGTGGTTGAGCCGTCGATCAGAGACCGTCTCGAGCCGAAGCGTGCGGGCGATCTCCTGTGTCGTCTTGACCGTGGCGAACGTTCGCTGGTTCTTGTAGCGGTTGTATCCGACGCGCGCGGCCTGCGCAGATTTGCGTGATGCGCGGGTGTCGGTCAACCAGCCGTGCTCGGCGTCGGCGACGATCGATGAGCCGTCGGAGAACACGACCTCGTAGCAAGGACGGCCGGTAAGCACCTGGGTCGCCGCCAACACCACCGTCGGGCGGCCATCGTCCCCGACGAGTTGGTCGCCGACAGCGACCGCGCCCATCGTGGTCCAGCCGGCCGGTGTGGGCAAGGGCGTGTCAAGGGCCAACGCCTTCCCAACGGCCGGTCTGGCCGCGACGACGATCATCTGGCCGGGGTGCAGACCATTGGTGAGCTCGTCGAAGTCGGTGAAGCCGGTCGGCACGCCGACCATCTCGCCACCTCGCGAGCCGATGGCCTCGATCTCGTCGAGCGTGCCTTCCATGATCGCGGAGAGCGGCAGGTAGTCGTCGGACGTACGTCGGTCGGTGACGGCGTAGACCTCGGCCTGGGCGGTGTCGACGATGTCGTCGGCGTCACCGTCGCCGGTGTAGCCCAGCTGCACGATCTTGGTGCCGGCCTCGATCAGCCGGCGCAGGATCGCGGTCTCGCGGACGATGCGCGCGTAGTAGCCCGCGTTGGCCGCGGTCGGCACGGAGCTGATCAGCGTGTGAAGGTAGGGCGCGCCCCCGACCCGTCCGAGCTCGCCGCGCTTCTGCAGCTCGGCCGAGACCGTGACGGCGTCGGCGGGCTCGCCGCGGCCGTAGAGGTCGAGCACCGACTCGTAGACCAGCTCGTGGGCCGGGCGGTAGAAGTCGTGGCCGCGGACCACCTCGACCACGTCGGCGATCGCGTCCTTGGACAGCAGCATGCCGCCGAGCACCGACTGCTCCGCGGTGACGTCCTGGGGCGGCGTGCGCTCGAACTCGTCCGGGGACGGCGTGCCGCGGAACTCGGCCACGCTCATGTCGGCCACCCCTCGGCTGCAGTGCTAGGCGTGCGGGGTGCTCGCTCTCGACTGAAAGACGAGCACGAACACATGTTCGACCAGACCCCCGACAGAATCGGTGCCGAACCCGCTCCGGCAGCGCGCGCCACGACAACAACGGGACGATAGGGGTCTGGGAAGAGGGCTCCAAGCCTGCCTGGGCATGGACGGTGGACGGGCCTGTGCGCAACGCCGGAGGGCCGGTGCAAAGGGGTGTGGACGGGCCTGTGAGTTTCGGGGCTGGCCCGTCAGCGCGACGCCTCCCACCCCGCCCTTTCCCGTCCACCGGCTGTGGACAGAAGAAAGTTCGGCCGCGGTCCTACGATGCGGATGGTGCGACCACGAACCGGGGTCCTTCCGCCAGGAAAGCACCCGCACGACCGGGAGATCGTGCGGCTGGCCGTGCCGGCGCTGGGCGCGCTCGTCGCGGAGCCCCTCTTCCTGCTCACGGACTCGGCGATCGTGGGCCACCTGGGTACGCCGCAGCTGGCCGGGCTCGGGGTCGCGGGCGCGCTGCTCGCCACCGCCGTCTCGGTCTGTGTCTTCCTCGCCTACGGCACGACGGCCGCCGTAGCCCGCCGCGTTGGTGCCGGTGACCAGCGCGGCGCGCTGGCGCAGGGCGTCGACGGGATCTGGCTCGCCACTGTCATTGGTCTGCTGCTCACGCTCGGCGGGCTGCTCCTCGCCGAACCGCTGGTCGCAGCGTTCGGTACGTCGGAGGCGGCCACGCCGTACGCGCTGACCTACCTACGCGTGTCGCTGCCCGGTCTGGCTCCCATGCTCATCGTGCTGGCCGCGACCGGCGTGTTGCGTGGTCTGCAGGACACCCGCACGCCGCTGATCGTCGCGTCCGCGGGAGCGGCAGCCAACATCGTGCTGAACCTGGTGTTGGTCTACCCGGCCGGGATGGGCATCGCGGGGTCGGCCCTCGGGACGGTGCTCGCTCAGCTCGGCATGGCGGTGGCGTTCGTCATCGTCGTGGTGCGCGGGGCCCGACGCCATAGCGCGCCTCTGCGCCCGCACCTGCCTGGCATCCGCGCCGCTGCGGCCAGTGGCGTCCCCCTCCTGGTGCGCACCATCACGCTGCGGCTGGCCCTGCTGGTGATGACCTACGTCGCGGCCTCGCAGGGCACCGACGCGACCGCTGCTCACCAGGTCGCGTTCACGATCTGGATCTTCCTGTCGCTCGCCCTCGACGCCATTGCGATCGCGGGACAGGCGATCGTGGGCCGCTACCTGGGTGCGGGAGACGCCCGAGGGGCCAGGGCGGCGACTCGCCGAATGATGGAGTGGGGAGTGGCAGCCGGGGTCGGTCTCGGACTCATCACCGTCATGCTGCGCGCGGTCTACGTGCCGCTGTTCACCGAGGACCCCGCAGTGCGCAGCCTGCTCTCGTCCGTGCTGATCGTCGCCGCGGTCTTCCAGCCCGTCTGCGGCGTGGTGTTCGCGCTGGACGGCGTGCTCATCGGTGCCGGCGACGGTCGCTATCTCGCGGTCGCGGGTGTCATCACCCTCGCCGCGTTCGTGCCGCTCGCAGGACTGGTGCTGTTCACCGACGCAGGGCTCCCGGCGCTGTGGTGGGCGTTCAACGGGTTCCTTCTGGCCCGGCTCGTCACGTTGGTGCACCGCGAGCGTGGCGAGGCTTGGCTCGTGACGGGTGCGACCGTCCCCGGTCGCCCCCGTCGCCGCTGAAACCGCGTGGTGATCTTGGGCGGCTAGCTGGGGACGACCTCGAGGGTCAGCGTGGCGGTGACCTCGGGGTGCACCCGCACGATGATCTCGTGGGCGCCGACCGTGCGGATGGGGCTGCCCATCTCGATGCGGCGCTTGTCGACCGGCGGTCCGCCGGCGCCCTGCACGGCGTCGACGATGTCCGAGACGGTCACCGAGCCGAAGAGCCGGCCGGTGTCGCCTGCGCGGACCGGCAGCGTGACGCGCAGACCCTCGAGCTGGCTCTTGATGTCGGTCGCGTGACCGAGGTCGCGGACCTCGCGGACCTCGCGGCCGCGCCGGATCGACTCGATCTGCTTCTCGCCGCCGCGGGTCCAGCGGATCGCGGCGCCACGCGGTACGAGGAAGTTGCGGCCGTAGCCGTCCTTGACCTCGACCACGTCGCCGGGGCCGCCGAGTCCGGCGACCTCCTGGGTGAGGATGAGCTTCATGTCGTCACCCCTCCTCAGCGCGCGGTGCTGGTGTAGGGCAGCAGCGCCATCTCACGACTGTTCTTCACAGCTGTGGCGACGTCCCGCTGGTGCTGGGTGCAGTTGCCGGTGACCCGGCGAGCCCGGATCTTGCCGCGGTCGGAGATGAACTTCCGCAGCAGGCCGGTGTCCTTGTAGTCGATGTAGGACGTCTTGTCTTTGCAGAAGACGCAGACCTTCTTCTTGAGTTTGCGGGGAGGTGGCTTGGCCATCGTGGTGCTCCAGTCACATGGTTGCCCCGGCGGCAGCCGGAGTTGGGGGCTGCGCGAGCCGGAATGGTCTGCCCGGCGCGGAGCCGGACCTGGGGTGCCCGGCGCGAGCCGGAATTATTTGAGGGGCTGAAGGCGAGGGGCTGGTCTAGAAGGGAGGCTCGTCGCTGCTGGCGCTGGCGCCGGGGTTGTTCCACCCGCCACCGCCACCACCGGAGGGCGCGCCGGAGGTGGAGTTCGCCGGAGCCGCGGAGGCCCACGGGTCGTTGTCGGCCTGTTGCGAACCGAACCCGCCGCCACCGCCGCCGCGCTGGGTCTTGACGACCTTCGCGGTGGCGTTGCGCAGGCTCGGGCCGACCTCGTCGACCTCGACCTCGTAGACGGTGCGCTTCTCGCCCTCCTTGGTCTCGTAGGACCGCTGCTTGAGCCTGCCCTGCACGATGACCCGCATGCCGCGCTGGAGCGTCTCGGCGGCGTTCTCAGCCGCCTGGCGCCACACGTTGCAGGAGAGGAAGAGGCTCTCGCCGTCCTTCCACTCGTTGGTCTGCTTGTCGAGGAAGCGCGGCGTGGACGCGATGCGGAACTTCGCCACCGCGGCCCCGCTCGGGGTGAAGCGCAGCTCGGGGTCGTCGACGAGGTTGCCGACAAGGGTGATCTGGGTGTCGCCTGCAGCCATGCGAGAGTCCTTAGCGCTGGTCGGGACGGAGGACCTTGGTACGCAGCACAGCCTCGTTGAGGTTGAGCTGGCGGTCGAGCTCCTTCACCGTCGCGGGCTCGGCCTGCAGGTCGACGACGGCGTAGATGCCCTCGGCCTTCTTGGCGATCTCGAACGAGAGGCGCCGGCGCCCCCAGATGTCGACCTTCTCGATGCTCCCGCCATCGGTCTTGACGACGGTCAGGAACTGGTCGAGCGACGGGGCAACGGTGCGCTCCTCGATGTCGGGGTCGAGGATGACCATCAGTTCGTAGTGACGCATGCGGGCAACCCACCTCCTCTGGTCTCGGCGGCCACGGTCTCTCCGTGACAGGAGGGCTACTGCGTCGTGCCCCGTGCGTCGCGGCGTCGCAAGGCCTTGTGGCGGGGTCTGCGGCGGAGCGTGCCAGGGCAACGGCGGCCAGACTACCGCCCACCACCGGCCATGCCGAAATCCTGTCCACAGCCACGGCAATGTCGGGGGCCCGTCCTACCCTGGCCCTGTGACCGCACTTCGCCTCGGAGCCCACGTCGACCAGGCCGACCCCGTGCAGGAGGCGATCGCGCGCGGCGCCGATCTTGCCCAGTTCTTCCTCGGTGACCCGCAGGGCTGGAAGGGCCCGAAGATCGAGTACGCCGGGGGAGCGGTGGCCTTGCGCGCCGCAGCGGCCGCTGCCGACGTCGACCTCTACGTCCACGCGCCCTACGCCCTCAACGTCGCCACCTCGAACAACCGCATCCGCATCCCGGGCCGCAAGCTGCTTGGCCAGCACGCCCGCGCGGCGGCCGAGATCGGCGCGAAGGCGCTCATCGTGCATGGCGGCCATCTCCTCAAGGACGACGATCCCCAGCTCGGCTATGAGAACTGGGCGAAGACGTTCGAGCGGATGGAGCCGCCGCTGCCGATCTTGATCGAGAACACGGCCGGCGGTGGCAACGCCATGGCCAGGCGCCTCGATCGCATCGCCCGACTCTGGGACACCCTCGACGGGCGGGTCGACATGACCGATGTCGGCTTCTGCCTCGACACCTGCCACGCGCACGCCGGCGGCGAGGAGCTCGCGGGGATCGTCGATCGGGTCAAAGCGGTGACCGGACGGATCGATCTCGTGCATGCCAATGACTCGCGCGACGAGTTCGACTCGGGGGCCGACCGGCACGCGAACTTCGGGACGGGCCGGGTCGACCCCGACGCGATCGTCGCGGTGGTGCAGGCCGCGGGAGCTCCGGTGGTGTGCGAGACGCCCGGCGGAGTGGCGGGTCAGGGCGCCGACATCGCGTTCCTTCGCGAGCGGCTGCCGGCTTGAGCTCGGCTACCCCCTTGAGCTGAGGCTGGGCCGGTCACCCAGCGCGACCGGCCGCTCGGCACCTGCCGTCGCACAGGGCCGCACGCCGTCACGGACGACGCGCAGCGCCGAGACGAACGACTCGAGCGCGGCCGGGTCCAGCCGGCCGGTGAGCCACTCCTCGATGATCGCCAGATGGCCGGGCAGCGAGGCCTCGAGCCGAGCCCGCCCCTCGTCGGTGAGGGCGGCGTAGGTGATGCGACGGTCGAAGGAGCACGACCGGCGCTCGACCAGCCCGGACCCCTCCAGCCGGTCGACGACCCGGGTGATGCCGCTGAAGGTCAAGGACGTCTGGGCGGTGAGGTCGCTCATCCGCAGGGCGCCCTCGGGCGAGCGGCCCAGGCGCAGCAGCACCTCGAAGCCGACGTCGCCCAGGTCGTGCTCGCGGAGCTGGGCCGTCGCCTTGGCGGTGAGACCCGCCCAGCTCTCGGCCAGCAGGCCCATGACGGTGAGCCGCTCGTCGCTGACCAGATCGCTCATGGGACCAATATTACCACTCGGTATTTGACACGAGGAATATTGAACAAGCAATAATTGCTCCATCAGTTACCTGCACCTGATGTCCGAGTTTGAGAGGACCGCCCCCATGACCCACACCACCCACGAGACCGAGGTCGCCGCCCAGGCCGAGGCCGCCGCTTCGTCGCTGCGCGTCGTCGACGGCGTGAGCCTGCCCGCCGCCGGCACCTACACCCTCGACCCGGCCCACACCCGCATCGGCTTCGTCGCCCGGCACCTGATGGTCACCAAGGTGCGCGGCTACTTCGCCGACTTCACCGGCTCCATCACCGTGGGGGACACGCCCCGCGACTCCAGCGCCGAAGCGACGCTGCAGACCATCAGCATCGACACCGGCGTGAACGACCGCGACACACACCTGCGCTCCGGTGACTTCCTGGAGGCCCAGAAGTACCCCGAGATCAGCTTCCGCAACGCCCGGGTGACCGGCCAGGACGGCGCGGCGTTCACCGTGGTCGGCGAGCTGACCATCAAGGACGTTACCCGCGAGGTCCAGCTCGCCGTCGAGCTCGACGGCGTCGCGAAGGACCCGTGGGGCAACGAGAAGCTCGCCGTCACCGCGTCGACCGAGATCGACCGTGAGGACTTCGGGATGACGTGGAACGTCGCCCTCGAGACCGGCGGCGTGCTGGTCTCCAAGAAGGTTCGCATCGAGATCGAGGCGCAGGCCGTCCGCAAGGCCTGATCAACCCCGAGGCCTGATCAACCTCGGGGCCTGATCAACCCCGAGGCCTGATCACCCCCGAGCCTGACCAACCTCCGCACCACGCGACGACGCCCCGGGCCCTCGCCCGGGGCGTCGGCGCGTCCTGGCCTGGGTAGCCTCGTTCACCATGTCGCCGACCGTCCGGCCCATCAGCCGCGAAGAACACCTGGGCCTGCTTGCCGAGCAGGCCTCGGCGAGCTTCCTGCAGTGCCCGTCCTGGGGCGCGGTGAAGAGCGAGTGGAGCCACGAGAGCCTCGGCTGGTACGACGACGGCGGCACCCTGGTCGGCGCCGGGCTGGTCCTCTACCGGCCGGTGCCGAAGGTGAAGAAGTCCCTCGCCTACCTCCCCGAAGGCCCGGTCATCGACTGGGCCGCGCCCGATCTCGAGGCCTGGCTGGCACCGATGGTGGCCCATCTCAAGGACCGAGGCGCCTTCGGGGTGAAGATGGGCCCGCCCGTGGCCACCCGCCGATGGTCGGCGGCGACGGTGAAGGCCGCGGTGGCCGAGAAGACCGCGACCCGTCTGGCCGACGTGACCCCAGATGCGGTCGAGACGACCGGCGCGCAGGTCGCGGTGACGCTACGGCGCCTCGGCTGGCGCCCACCCACGGCCGACGGCGGGTTCTCGGCCGGCCAGCCGCAACACGTCTTCCAGGTCCCGTTGGCCGGGCGCGATGAGGACGACCTGCTCAAGGGCTTCAACCAGCTGTGGCGACGCAACATCAAGAAGGCCCAGAAGGCCGGCGTCGAGGTGAGCCAGGGCGGCGGCGACGACCTCGCGGAGTTCCACCGGCTCTACCTCGAGACGGCCTCGCGCGACGGCTTCACCGGCCGACCCCTCGGCTACTTCCGCCAGATGTGGGAGGCCATGCGGGCCGAGGACCCCGACCGGATCAGGCTCTATCTCGCCCGCCACGAGGGCGACCTGGTGGCCGCGACCACGATGGTCCGTGTCGGCACGCATGCGTGGTACTCCTACGGAGCGTCGTCCACCGAGAAGCGTGACGTCCGCGGCTCCAACGCGATCCAGTGGCAGATGGTGCGCGATGCCCGGGAGGCCGGCGCCGACGTCTACGACCTGCGCGGGATCACCGACACCCTCGCCGAGGATGACCCGCACTTCGGTCTCATCCAGTTCAAGCTCGGCACCGGCGGCGAGGCCGTGGAGTACCTCGGCGAGTGGGACCTGCCGTTGAACAAGCTGATGTTCAAGGCGTTCGACGTCTACATGAGCCGCCGGTGACCCGCCCGTGACGTTCACGGTCTACATCGACGCGGCCCGCTGGCGCGAGCACCAGCAAGAGGTCCTCGCAGAGCTGCCGGGACTGGTGCCGGTGGCCAAGGGCAACGGCTACGGCGTGGGCGTGGGACGCCTGGCGCAAGCCGCGTCCGGGTTCGGCGTCGACACCCTCGCCGTCGGCACCGAGCACGAGCTCGCAAGGGTCGCCGACCGGTTCCCCGGTGACCTGCTCGTGCTGACCCCAGTGGCGCCCGGCGACCCAACGCGTGCCGCAGACCCGGCGTACCCCGTCGACCCCGACGACGGCGCGGCGCTCGCGGCACTCGGCGACCGCGTCGTGCGGACCGTCGCCCATGTGGGCGGTCTCCGGTCGATGCCGTCCGGCACACGAGTGGTCATCGAGTGCCGCACCTCGATGCACCGGCACGGGCTCCAGCCACGCGACCTCGCCGAGCTCGGGGCACCGTCGGGTGGAGTGCAGGTCGAGGGCATCGCCCTGCACCTGCCGCTGGACCGGCCCGGTGGCGTGGACCCGGTCGCCGAGACGGACGCCTGGGTGGGGCGGCTGCGTACGTCGGGACTGCCGACCCGCACGGTCTGGGTCAGCCATCTGACCCCCGCTGAGCTCGGCGGGCTGCGGGCGCGCCACCCGGATGTCACGTTCCGGCCACGCGTCGGCACCCGGCTCTGGCTCGGCGACCGGGGTGCGCTGCAGGCGCGCGGCACCGTCCTCGACGTCGAGCCGCTGGCGCGGGGAGAGCGCTGCGGCTACCGCCAGCACCGGGCGCCCTCGGCGGGTCACCTCGTCGTGGTAAGCGGCGGTACGGCGCACGGCGTCGCACTGGAGGCGCCGAAGGCCGTCCGTGGCCCGGTCGCGAGAGCGAAGGTGCTCGCGGCCGGCACGCTCGAGGCGATCGGCCGCAACCTGTCGCCCTTCACCTGGGCCGGGCGTCAGCGTTGGTTCGTCGAGCCTCCGCACATGCAGGTGTCGCTGTTGTTCCTGCCGGCCGGACGGAGCAAGGCCGAGCCGCCGTCGATCGGCGACGAGCTCGACTGCAGCGTCCGGCTCACCACGACGCACCCCGACCGGGTCCGCGACCGCTAGACGCCGAGGCGCACCACGTCGTCCGCGCCGTCGAGCACGCCGCCGGCCGGATCGTCCGAGCCGTCAGCCCGCACCGGGTCGAGATCAGGGCGCAACACATCGCGGACGACGAGCCCGGCAAACCACAGCGTGCCGACGATGTGGAGGAGGACGAGCAGCCCGTACAGCTCCTCGCTCATCGACCGGTTGGCGGTCACGTCCTGGTTCGTCGTACCGAGCAGGAACAGCCACGTGCCGAGGTAGTGCAAGGCCTCGCACGCCTGCCAGATCAGGAAGTCGCGCCAACGGGGCCGCGCCAGCACGGCGAGCGGGAGCAACCACAGCACGTACTGCGGCGAGTAGACCTTGTTGGTCAACAGGAACGCCGCGACCACCAGGAACATCAGCTGCGGCAGCCGCGGCCGTCGCCGAGCCATGAGCCCGAGGGCCGCGATCGCCACGCAGCACAGCACGAACAGCCCGCCCGCCAACGTGTTCAGCTTTTCCGGCGGTACGCCGTGGCCCTGCTGCGTCAGGACCACCCAGGGAGAGCCCCAGCTCTCGCCGCGCTCCCGGTTGAACGAGAAGAAGTAGGACCAGCCGTCGAAGTCGGCCACCATCACCGGCAGGTTCACCGCCAGCCACGCGGCGGCAGCCGACACGGCCGCGACGCGAAACTCGCGCAGCCGGCCGGCGCGCAGGCAGAGCAGCAGCAACGGGCCGAAGGCGAGCAGCGGGTAGAACTTCGCTGCTGCGCTGAGCCCGATGAGTACACCGGCAAGGCCGGGGCGTCTGCGCGCCCACGCGAGCATGCCGACCGACAACAGGGCCACCGCGTAGAGGTCCCAGTTGATCGTGCCGGCGAGGATCAGGCCAGGCGCGAGAGCCACCATCGAGGCGTCCCACGGGCGACCGCGCGTGGTGCGGGCCGTGGCGACCACGATGACGGCGGCGCAGAGTGCAAGCCCGATCGCGTTGATGTCGAAGAACCATCGAGCGCGCACCGGCGAGTCGTCCGGCACGAACTGCGCCGTCACCCACATGACAGCACCGGTGAGAACGGGGTACTCGACGCGGTGCTCGTTCGGCTGCGAGATGAAAGGCACCTCGCCGTCAGCCAGCCCGCGGCCACCGTAGAGGGGCGGGATGTCGCTGTAGCAGGCGTGGCTGTAGACGCCGGGTGAGGTCCAGCCGGCTTCGCGGCAGGGCGCTTTCTGCAGCAGGCCGAGCCCACAGGCCACGAACGTCAGCACGAGCAGCACGCGAACCGGCGTCCACCACCGGCGCGAGGGCCGGGCCCGCGGTGTCAACGGGCCACCGACCACCTCGCTGGCCGCCGCGACGACCTCGTCCTCCCGTGAGGGCGGCACCACCTCGGCCGGCTCGCCGGGACCGGGCCCGGACGCGAGCCTGCTCACCCGTCGCCGCCCGGGCCTCCTGGGCCGCCGCCACCACCGCCGCCCCCGCCACCACCGCCGCCCGGGTCTTCTGGGTCTCCTGGGATGGTGATGGTCATGGTCGGTTGGGGGCTGGTGGACGTCGGGCTCGGCGGCACGGTCGGCGAGGTCGACGTCGGGCTGGGCGTCGGAGTGGACGGCGTGGCCGAGGTCGTCGGCGGCGAGCTCGACGGGGAGGACGTGGTCGGAGTGGGCGTCTTCGTCCGGGTCGGCGTGGGGTTGACGGCCTTGCCGACATCCGCGCGGGGCGGGAACTCCTTCACGTCCGCGCCCTCGAGCGCGGCCTCCATGAACGCGCTCCAGACCCGCGCCGGGTAGGTACCTCCGAAGAAGGTGTCCATGCCCGCCACGCCGTTGAGGTCACCGGTCCCGTCACCCTTGTAGAAGTCCACGGCCGCGGCAAGCTGTGGGGTGTAGCCGACGAACCACGCCGAGCGGGTCTCGTCCTCAACCGCCGCGGTGCCGGTCTTGGCGGCTGCTGGTCGACCAATACTCAGCGCCTCCGTGCCGGTGCCAGACTTCACCACCTGCTGGAGGGCGTAGCTGACGTCCGCGGCCACCTCTTCGTCGAAGACACGCTCCTTCTTCGGCTTGGCCTCGTACCGCGTCCCTCCGGTCGACGTACGCACGCTCTTGACGACGTACGGCTCGACCTTCTCTCCTTGCGCAGCGAACGTCGCGTAGGCATTGGCCATGTCGAGGTTGCGCACCGAAGCAGTGCCCAGCGCCACTGTCGCCCCGGTATCGAGGCCAGGAGTGTTGGCGGGGATGCCGGCGGCGACCGCGGCGTTGACGACCTTGCCCGCCCCCATCTGCAGGGTGAGGTCGACGTACGCGGTGTTGATGGAGTCCTCGGTGGCCTTCACCAGGTCGACGTTCTCGCCGTACTTGTTGTCGAACTCGTTGTTCACCTTCTTGGTGCTGTTCGGCAGCTCGACCGGACCGTTGCCGTCGAAGCGGCTCTTGAGACTGATGCCCTCATCCAGCGCGCCGGCAAGGGCGAACGCCTTGAACGACGACCCCGGCATCACCCGGGCCTGGGTCACCTCGTTGTTCTCGCCGGCCTTGTCGCCGCCGTACATCGCGAGGACCGCGCCGTTGCCGGGGCGCACGGCGGACAGACCGATGTGCACGTTCTTGGCCTGCTGCGTCGGCCGCTCCTTGCGCACGGCCGCCACGGCCGCGCGCTGCGCCTTGCGGTCGAACGTCGTGATGACGCGCAGACCGCCGAAGTCGATCTCCTGGTCGGTGAAGCCCTTGGCGCGCAGCTCGCGGCGGACCGCGTCGAGGAGGTAGTAGTTGGTGCCGCCCCGGCGGACCTCCTTCTTCAGCTCCTTGGGCAGCTTCGGCACCTGCATCCCGGAGCGCTTCGAGGCGGGGAGCCAGCCCTTGCTGACCATGCCGTCGAGCACGTAGTCGAAACGGTCCGCCAGCCGCTCCGGGTTCGTCTTCGGGTCGTAGGCGGCCGGGGAGCGGATGACCGACGCGAGCACCGCACCCTCCTCGACCGTGAGCTTGTCGACGTTCTTGCCGAAGTAGACGTTCGAGGCGGTCTGGATGCCGTAGGCGCCGCGGCCGAAGTAGATGGTGTTGAGGTAGTCCTCGAGAATCTTGCTCTTGTTGTCGCGCTGGTCCAGCTTGACCGCGATGAAGAACTCCTTGAACTTGCGGCTGTAGGTGCGCTCCTGCGTGAGGTAGGCGTTCTTCGCGTACTGCTGCGTGATGGTCGAGCCACCCTGCGTCGACTCACCGCGCACGTTGTTCCAGAACGCGCGGCCGATGCCGGTCGGCGAGATGCCGCGGTTCTCGTAGAACGAGCGGTCCTCGGCGGCGAGCACGGCCTTCTGCACGTGGTCGGGCACGTCGGCGAGGTCGACGTTGATGCGGTTCTGGCTGCCGAAGCGGCCGATCTCGGTCTTACCGTTGTCGTAGTAGACGATCGAGGTCTGGGCGCTGATCAACTGGTTTGGCGTCGGAATCGGGGTCCGCGTGTAAGCAACGCTGATGAGGGCAACCAGACAGAGGAAGCCCAGCGCGCTGAGCCCCAGGAACTGCCGGAAGGAGGGGACAAACCGACGGAGGCCGTCATGGGCCTGGCGGGGGTAGTCGACTCTCACGTTTGCTTTCCGGGTCGGGGGCAGGCGATGACTCATTGCGGCGCAGGTCTACCCGGTATCGGCGGGGATCACGCCCCGCGTTGGTAGAACCCACCCTCCCAGATCGGCCTTTCCGGCCTCAGTCGTCGTCTTCCAGGGTTCGGGTACGCCGCGGTGGCTTGCGCGGCTCCCCGTCACCAAGGACGTAGGAAAGGGTCAGGTGGTTCCACGAGCACGCTTGGCAGACCTCGACGACGTACACCCGGAACTCCCCATGGGCGCGCGCCATCTCCTCGAGCTCCTCGGTGGTCTTGATCCGCCCGGAGTACTGCCCGAGCTCGTCGCCGTACACATAGGTGACGTGACGTAGCCGCTCGCGACGACATACCGGACAGTGCCGGTCGGTCGGCTCGCCGTGGAACTTCGCGGCCCGCAGCAGGTAGGGATGGGCGTCGCAGGCATCGTCCTTGGTCGTCGCACCACCCGAGAACAGCGCGGTCAGGGTGGCGCGGCGGGCGAGTGAATAGTCGATCACCGAACGCTGGGACCACACGGCCCTAGAGCGTACGACGAGGGCCGGCGCCTCGCGCACTTGCCAGGGGGACCCTCATTCGCCTATCTTCCCGATGTATCGGTCCGATACATCGCCGCGATACCGAAAGGTTGCGCGGTTGCGGACCGCCATGCCGGCCGGGAGGGGACTGAAGATGGGAAAGCGCCAGGGAGTGCTCGAGTTCGCCGTCCTCGGCCTGCTCCATGAGAGCCCCCTGCACGGCTACGAGCTCCGCAAGCGTCTCGGCACCGTCCTCGGGTCACTCCGGGCCTTCTCCTACGGCTCGCTCTACCCGTGCCTGAAGAGCCTGGTCGCCGAGGGCTGGATCGCCGAGGACACGGCGTCCTCGGTCTCGGGAGCGCCCGGCGCACTGGCCGGCAAGCGCTCGAAGATCGTCTACAAGCTGACCGCCGAGGGCAAGGAGCACTTCCAGGCGCTGCTCGCCGAGGGCGGGCCCTCCGCCTGGGACGACGACAACTTCGGTGTGCACTTCGCGTTCTTCTCGCGCACCGACGCGGCCACCCGGCTGCGGATCCTCGAGGGCCGACGTAGCAGGCTGGAAGAGCGGGTCGAGGGCTTCCGCACGTCGGTCGCCCGCACCCGGGAGCGAGTGGACAGTTACACCCTCGAGCTGCAGCGGCACGGGCTCGAGTCGGTGGAGCGAGAGGTCCGCTGGCTCAGCGAGCTGATCGACGACGAACGCCGCGGCCGGCCGCCGACCGGACCGCCGGAGGTAGTGCCGGCACCAAAGACCACAACCAGAGAAACGACACAAGGGAGCAACCGATGAGTTCCGTACGTGTGGCCATCGTCGGCGTCGGGAACTGCGCCGCCTCACTGGTCCAAGGCGTCGAGTACTACAAAGACGCCGACCCCGCCAGCCGGGTCCCCGGCCTCATGCACGTGCGGTTCGGTCCGTACCACGTGGGCGATGTCGAGTTCGTTGCCGCGTTCGACGTGGACGCGAAGAAAGTGGGCCAGGACCTCTCCGACGCGATCAGCGCCAGCGAGAACAACACCATCAAGATCTGCGACGTGCCCCCGATGGACGTGACCGTCCGCCGGGGCCACACGCTCGACGGTCTGGGCAAGTACTACCGCGAGACCATCACCGAGTCCGACGACGAGCCGGTCGACGTCGTGGCGACGCTGCGCGAGACACAGGCCGACGTACTCGTGTGCTACCTCCCGGTCGGTTCCGAGGACGCTGCGCGGTTCTACGCGCAGTGCGCGATCGACGCCGGTGTCGGTTTCGTCAACGCGCTGCCGGTCTTCATCGCCGGCACCCCCGCGTGGGCCAAGAAGTTCGAGGACGCGGGCGTGCCCATCGTCGGCGACGACATCAAGTCGCAGGTCGGTGCCACGATCACCCACCGGGTGCTGGCCAAGCTGTTCGAGGACCGCGGCGTAATCCTCGACCGCACCTACCAGCTCAACGTCGGCGGCAACATGGACTTCAAGAACATGCTCGAGCGCGACCGCCTCGAGTCGAAGAAGATCTCGAAGACCCAGGCCGTCACGAGCAACATGGAGAACAAGCTCAGCGCGCGAAACGTGCACATCGGCCCGTCCGACTACGTTCAGTGGCTCGACGACCGCAAGTGGGCCTACGTCCGGCTCGAGGGTCGCAACTTCGGTGACGTCCCGCTCAACCTCGAGTACAAGCTCGAGGTCTGGGACTCGCCGAACTCCGCCGGCGTGATCATCGACGCCATCCGCTGCGCGAAGATCGCCAAGGACCGAGGCATCGGCGGGCCCCTGCTGTCGGCCTCGTCGTACTTCATGAAGTCGCCGCCGGAGCAGTTCGACGACGACACGGCCAGGGACAAGGTCGAGGCGTTCATCCGCGGAGACGTCGACCGCTAGACCACGCACGCGATCGGCCCGGTCCCTCCGGGGGCCGGGCCTTCGCGCGTCCACGCCGCACGGCCGGGGCGTCGGCGCCACGTAGCCTTGGCGCCATGTCGTTCGGCGGTGATCTGCGTGCGGTGACGCGCCACCAGGATTTCCGCCGGCTCTACGCGACGCGCCTCACCTCGCAGGCCTCCGACGGCGTCTTCCAGGTCGGTCTCGCGAGCCTGTTCTTCTTCACGCCGGAGCGCCAGACGTCGGCCGGCAGCGTGGCGGCTGCGTTCGCGACGCTGCTCCTGCCCTACTCGCTCGTCGGGCCGTTCGCGGGCGTGCTGCTCGACCGGTGGCGGCGCCGTCAGATCCTGGTGCGCGCCAACGTGTTGCGCGCCGTGATGGTGCTGGGCGTCGCGGGCATCGTCGCGGCCGACGTCACGGGGCCACCGCTGTACGTCGTCGTGCTGGCCTGTCTGTCGGTCAACAGGTTCTTCCTGGCCGGCCTCTCGGCGGCGCTGCCCCACGTCGTACGCCGGGACGAGCTCGTCATGGCTAACTCCGTCTCGACCACCAGCGGCACCATCGTCGCCATCCTCGGCGGAGGTGTCGGTTACGGCCTGCGGGAGATCTTCGGCGAGGGAGTCGGCGCCGACACCGCGCTGCTGTTCATCTCGGCGCTCGTCTACCTGCTCGCGGCGCTGCTCGCCGCGCGCATGGACCGCGACCTGCTCGGCCCGGACCTGGCTGACCAGCCGCCGCGGACGCGGGAGGCCGTGCGAGGCGTCACGCGCGGGCTCGTCGACGGCGCGCGTCACGTCTGGCACCACAGACCCGCGGGCCATGCACTCGCCGCCATCGGCGCGCACAGGTTCTTCTACGGCGTCTCGACGATCTCGGCGATCCTGCTCTTCCGCAGCTACTTCAACGATCCTGACGACGGCGAGGCCGGGCTCGCCGGGCTCGCGTCGGCGTTCGCCGCTTCCGGCGCGGGCTTCCTTCTCGCTGCCGTCATCACGCCCGAGATCACCCACCGGATGCGCAAGCAGACGTGGATCGCGACGTGTTTCGCGTTCGCAGCGGTCACCGAGGCGGTCTATATGTTCGTGCTGAACGAGGTCGCGGTGCTGATCGGCGCGTTCGTGGTCGGCGTCGCCGCGCAGGGGTCGAAGATCTGCGTCGACACGATCGTGCAGACCTCGGTCGACGACGCCTACCGCGGCCGCGTGTTCTCGTTCTACGACGTGCTGTTCAACATCGCGTTCGTGTCGGCAGCGGCGTTCGGCGCGGTGGCTCTGCCCGCCGACGGGTTCTCGCGAGCGGTGTTCGGGTTCATCGCCTTCGGGTACGCCGGCACCGCCGCCGTCTACTGGCGCGCAAGCCGTCCCTCCGACGCGAGCGGCAACAGGCAGAGCAGTGCCTCAACAGGTCTGTCGGCCTCTTGAGGCACTGCCTGGCCTACCTAACGTGGTCGACTCGGCAAATCAGCGGGGCTGGGTGGCCCACCAGGACGTGAGCTCGGCAATGGCTTCGTCGTGGGTGAGGGGACCGCGGTCGAGGCGGACCTCCTTGAGGTGACGCCAGGCCTGCCCGACGACCGGGCCGGGAGGGACGCCGAGGATCTCCATGATCTCGTTGCCGTCGAGGTCGGGGCGGATCGACTCGAGCTGCTCTCGTTCGCGTAGGGCGGCGATGCGCGCCTCGAGGTCGTCGTAGGCCTGCCGGAGCGCGGAAGCCTTGCGCCGGTTGCGTGTGGTGCAGTCGGAGCGGGTCAGCTTGTGCAGTCGGTCGAGCAGGGGGCCGGCGTCCGCGACGTAGCGACGCACCGCAGAGTCGGTCCAGCCGCCCTCGGCGTACCCGTGAAACCGCAGGTGCAGCTCGACCAGACGCGCCACGTCCTCGGTGACGTCCCTGGCGAAACGCAGCGCGCGCATCCGCGTTGCGGTCAACTTGGCGCCGACGACCTCGTGATGGTGGAACGACACCCCGCCGCCGCGCTCGAAGCGACGCGTCTTCGGCTTGCCCACGTCGTGCATGACGGCAGCGAGGCGCAGCACGAGGTCGGGGCTCTCCTCGGGTGACTCGAGCTCGATCGCCTGCTCCAGCACGGTCAGGGTGTGCTCGTAGACGTCCTTGTGCCGGTGGTGCTCGTCGACCTCCAGCCGAAGCCGGGGCAGCTCAGGCAGCACGTGCGCGGCCAGCCCGGAGTCGACGAGCAGGGCGAGGCCGGCCCGTGGCGCTGGCGCGCACACCAGCTTGACCAGCTCGTCTCGGACCCGCTCCGCCGACACGATCGTGATGCGCTCGCTCATCGCCTCGATCGCCGTTGTCACCGCCGAGTCGACGGCAAAGCCGAGCTGCGCGGCGAAACGGGCGGCCCGCATCATCCGCAACGGGTCGTCGTCGAACGAGTCCTCGGGCCGGCCGGGAGTGCGCAGCACCCCGGCGGCGAGGTCGTGCAGCCCGTCGTGCGGGTCGACGAACGTCTTGTCGGGCAGCTCCACCGCCATCGCGTTGACGGTGAAGTCGCGCCGGGCCAGGTCGTCCTCGAGCGTCTCGCCGTAGGTGACCTCGGGCTTGCGCGAGTCGCTGCGGTAGACCTCGCTGCGGTACGTCGTGATCTCGATGTCGACCCCGTCCTTGCGCGCCCCGACCGTGCCGAACGCAATGCCGACCTCCCAGGCCTGGTCGGCCCAGCCCTTGAGCAGCGCACGTGCCTGCTCCGGCCGGGCATCGGTGGTGAAGTCGAGGTCGCGCACCGGCCGGTTGAGCAGGGCGTCGCGCACCGGCCCGCCGACCAGGGCCAGCCGGTGACCGGCGTCAGCGAACCGGCGGCCCAGCTCGTCGGTCACCGGGGCCACTCGCAGCAACGCGGCGATCAGGCTCTGCTGGGCTGCCGAAAGCGTCGGGGCAGGAGTGGCTGCGGGGTCGGGCACGGGAGCCAAGGGTACGGCGCCGCGGCACGGCCGCCGACAGGTCGGCTGGCTACGATCGAAAGATGCCCCCCTCGTCCCCACCAAGGCGGCAGCGGTCCCGACGGACCCTGCGCAAGGTGGAGGAGACCTCGGCTGGAGGCCTGGTCGTCGACCTATCCGCGAAGGAGCCGTGCGCGGCCATCATCGGCCGCCGCGACCGCCGCGGCCGGCTGCTCTGGTCGCTGCCCAAGGGCCACCTGGAGGAAGGCGAGACCGCCGAGGATGCCGCGGTCCGCGAGATCGAGGAGGAGACCGGGATCCACGGCAAGGTGGTCGCGCCCCTCGGTGTCATCGACTACTGGTTCGTCGCCGAGAACCGCCGCATCCACAAGACCGTGCACCACTACCTGCTGGAAGCCTCGGGCGGCAAGCTCTCCGACGAGGACGTCGAGGTGGACACGGTCGCCTGGGTCCCGCTCGACCAGCTCAGCCGCCGGCTCGCCTACGCCGGTGAGCGGCGGCTGATCGAGACGGCGACCACCCTGCTCGCGGAATCGGCATGAGCGGGAGGCCCGGCGCCCGGGCCGTCGGCGCCGTGCTGGCGCTGCTGACCGCCCTGGCCGGCCTGCCGCTGGTCACCGCCGGGCCCGCCGCCGCGGCCGGGCCGGCAGCCGATGTCCAGCTCACCCGCCTGGACCCCACCGCCGCCGGGCCGACCACGCGGCTGCGGGTCATCGGCACGGTGCGAAACTCCGGCGACGAACGACTCTTCGACGTCCAGATCCGGTTGCGGCTGTCCCGCAGCCGGGTCAACAGCCGGGCCGAGCTCAGCCGGGTCGCCGACGGCGAGACCGAGAGCAAGGACGGCGACGTCCTGATCTCCCGGCGACTGCCCGACGACCTCCGTCGCGGCCAGGTCGCGCGCTACAACTTCTCCTACGACCTGCGCAACGCCACCAACCTCAACGAGTTCGGCGTCTACGTGCTCGGTGTCGAGGTGGTCGCGGGACACCGCGACGGCTACGGGCGAGTCGGCATCCTGCGCACCTTCCTGCCTTTCGTGCCGAAGCAGGCCGACTTCCGTCCCACGGGGTTCGCCTGGCTGTGGCCGCTCGTCGCTGCACCGCGCCAACTCGCCGATGGCACCTTCGCCAGGGAAGACCTCCGCCGCGAGGTCCATCCCGGTGGTCGGCTCGATCGCCTCTTGCACGCAGGCATCGAGCTGGGCGGGGCTCAACGGCTGACGTGGGTGGTGGACCCCGAGCTGCTCGAGGCCGTGTCGAAGCTGGCCAGCGGTGACTACTTCGTGCGGGGGCCCGACGGGCGACGGCTGGACGGGCCGGCCGACGCCTCCGCGGCGCAATGGCTCGACACCCTCCGTGCCGCCACCGGAGGGCAGGACGTCCTCGCTCTTCCCTACGGCGACCCCGACCTGGTGGCGCTGCACCGCGGCGACCTGAGCAACTCCATCACGGCCGCGCGCACGACGGGCTCCGACGTGACCGACCGGATCCTCGGCCGCGAGGTCGTCGACGATGTGGTGTGGCCCATCGACGGCTACACCGACAAGGCCACCCTGACGTGGCTGCGCGACACCGGCACCCGAGCCGTGATCCTCGACGGCCGGGCGCTGCCGGCCGAGTTCTCGCTGAACTACACCCCGAGCGGGCGGGCGTCGGTGCGCACGTCGGCCGGGGACGTGGTGGGCCTGGTGCACGACCCGGTGCTCCGTGACCAGCTGCGCGACCCCGGCGAGTCGTCGCTGCTCGGGGCGCAGCGGTTCCTCGCCGAGACGGCGATGATCACCGCCGAGCTGCCGAGCACCGGCACCGAGCGGGTGATCATGGTGGCGCCGCCGCGCCGATGGAGCCCGGACGCGACCTTCCTCGGTCGCCTCGTGGCCGGCGCATCGGCCGCGCCCTGGCTCGGTCCGGTGTCCCTCGACGAGATGCTCGATCGGCGCCCGGCCGAGGTCGACCGGGGCAAGCTGGTCTACCCCAGAGCACAACGGGCCGGCGAGCTGTCTGCGACCTACCTGGCGGCGCTGCAGGACATGAGCACCGACGTCACGACCTTCGCCGCCGTGCTGACCGATCCCGAGCGCGAACGGGAGAAGTACGAGGCGGCGCTGCTCCGTCTCGACTCTTCGTGGTGGCGACGGCGCCCGTCGCGCGTCGCCCAGCTGACCCGCGAACGCGACCTGCTGGCCCGGCAGCGCAACATGGTCCGCGTGCTGCCCGGCAACTACACGTTCGGCAGTCAGAGTGACAGCAAGATCCCGCTCACCATCATCAACGAGCTGGGCCAGGCGGTGATCCTCGACGTCGCGCTGCGTCCGCAGACCCGTCGGCTGGTGATCGGCGACAGCGAGCCCAAGCTCATCGGCGCCCATCGCAAGGTGCAGCTGGAGGTGGACGCGCGAGCCGTCGCCAACGGCCAGGTGCAGGTGGACGTGACGCTGCTGACCCCGGACGGCACGCCGTACAGCGCGCCGGTGCCGCTCCAGGTCCGGATCACGCAGTACGGCACGGTGGCGCTGTTCATCACCATCGGTGCCGCGGGCGTGCTCTTCCTCGCCGCGGGCGTGCGGGTCACCCGACGCATTCGCCGGGCCAAACGAGCGGCCCACGCCGCCGGGCCGGGTGACGGCGACGGGGACGGCGCGCAGCGCGGCGACCCAGGCGACGACGACGCGGACGGCGCGTCGGCGGGCGGCCCACCGCAGCCCGAGCCGGTGCGGGCCGGCGGGGACGACCCGTGACCGGAGCGACCGAGGCGGGCACCGGCGGACTGCTGCGGTCGAGCAGCGTGATGGCCGCCGGCACCGTGGTCTCCCGCGGGCTCGGCTTCGTTCGCAGTGCCGTGCTCGCGACCGCCTTGGGCAGTGCCCTGACCGCCGACACGTTCAACGTGGCGAACACGGTGCCCAACGTCATCTACGTGCTGCTCGCCGGCGGCGTGCTCAACGCGGTGTTCGTGCCCCAGCTCGTCCGCGCGATGAAGCGCGAGGACGGTGGACGCGCCTACACCGACCGGCTGCTCACCCTGGCCGGGCTGAGCCTGCTCGTCATCACCGTCGTCGCCACGCTCGCCGCACCGTTGATCATCAGCATCTACACGCCTTCATCGCTCGACGACGACGACGTGGCGGTTGCCGTCGCGTTCGCCTACTGGTGCCTCCCGCAGATCGCGTTCTACGGCCTGTACGCGATGTTCGGTCAGGTCCTCAACGCACGCGGCAGCTTCGGCCCGATGATGTGGGCGCCGATCGTCAACAACGTCGTCGCCATCACCACCGGCCTGGTCTTCATCGCCGTCTTCACGGTCGACACGTTGGACCCGAGCTCACTGTCGACCGGGGCGATCACCTTGCTGGGAGCGGGCACCACACTCGGCGTCGTGCTCCAGGCGCTGGTCCTGGTGCCGGTGCTGCGGCGCACCGGGTTCCGCTTCCGTCCCCGGTTCGACTTCCGCGGCGTCGGGCTGGGCAAGGCAGGCGACCTCGCCAAGTGGACGTTGCTGTTCGTCCTGGTCAACCAGGTGGCGTTCGCCGTCGTGGTCAATCTCGGGCTGAGCGCGGCGGTCGCCGCCGAAGGGGTGGTGACCCACGGCGTCGGCTTCACGGCGTACTCCTACGCCTACCTGATCTTCATCCTCCCGCACTCGGTGATCACCGTGTCGGTGGTGACCGCGCTGCTGCCACGCATGAGCGCCGCCGCCTCCGAGGACCGGCTCGGCGATGTCAGCGACGACCTGTCCACCGGCTGGCGACTCACCGGCGTCGGCATCATCGCGTCCGCCGCGGCCTTCGTCGCCCTCGGTCCCGCGATCACGGGCGTCGTCTACAGCGGCTTGGAGGGCACCGAGAACGCGCGCTACATCGGGTACGTCCTGGCCGCCTTCGCCCTGGGCCTGCCGGCGTTCTCGGCGCAGTACCTCACGCTGCGCGGCTTCTACGCCCTCGAGGACACCCGGACGCCGTTCCTGCTCCAGGTGGTCATCGCGAGCATCAACATCGCGCTGGCTCTCGCCGCCTACGCCACGCTGCCGGTCCAGTGGAAGGTGGTCGGCATGGCCCTGGCGTACGCCCTCACCTACTACGCCGGGCTGGCCGCCAGCACGACCGTGCTGCGCCGCCGGGTGGGCCCACTCGGCGGGCACCAGGTGGTGCGCACCTACGTCCGGCTGGTCGTGGCCGCCGTGCCCTCCGGCCTCGCGGCGTACGGCGTGGCCAGGCTGGTCACCACGGCCCTCGGCGAGGAGCTGCTCGGCTCGGCCGCGGCCCTGGCTGCCGGCGCGCTGGTGCTGCTGGTCGGGTATGTGGCGATCGCACGGGTGCTCCGGGTGCGCGAGCTCAGCTCGCTGGCCGACCTGGTCCGGCCCCGGGCTACCGGCTGAGGCCTCATCGACCTCAAGACAGGCGTTCGAATGGCCGATCTATCCACACATGAACGCTCCCCATCCCCTGCGCCCCTCGGCGCGCCTGCGCCGACGGCTCGGCCGCGGCGTGAACGATGAGGGCGGAATCATCACGGGGTGGCTGCTCAAGCTCATCGTGGTCTTCGGGCTGCTTGGGATCGTCCTCTTCGACGGCATCTCGATCGCGACCACCCATGTGAACACCGCCGACCAAGCCTCCTACGCGGCGCGCGAGGCCTCGAGCGTGTGGCTAGGGACCAGGAACCTGCAGATGGCCTACGACAAGGCAACCCAGCGGGCCATGGAGGCGAACGCAGCGAATCTGGTCGACGCGAAGACGTTCCGCGTCGACACGGACGGCCGGGTGCACGCGACGGTCACCCGCGAGGCGACCACGCTCATCGTCTTTCACATCGGCGCGATCAAGCACTGGGCCGACGTGCGCGGCAAGGGCACCGGGCTCGACGTCGGCTGACCCAGCGGCTCCGCCTACCATGGAGGCAGGACCCGGTCTGCCGACCGTAGCCGGATCCTCAACCGAGCCCCACGACGACCACCCGTCCGAGGAGAGCTGTGCCGCCGTACGCCGTCGAGCCGGGCACCCGGCTCGTCGACCGCTACCGTCTCGATCAAGCGCTCGGTGAGGCGGGCGGCACGTCGTACTGGCAGGCGCAGGACGAGCTGCTCGACCGCCCCGTGGGCGTCTGTCTCCTCGCCGGCGACACCGAGCTCTCCCGCGGTGTGCTGAGTGCCGCGCGCCGGGCCGCTGCCGTCAGCGACCCCCGGTTCCTGCGCGTGCTCGACGCCAGCGAGGTCGACGACGTCGTCTACGTGGTCACCGAGTGGGTCCGCGCGCGTAGCCTGGCCGACCTGCTCGAACGCGGCCCGCTGCCGGCCGGCGAGGCCCGCGAGATGGCCGTCCAGGTCGCCGAGGCCCTGGCTGCGGCCCACGAGCAGGGGCTCCACCACCTGTGCCTGCAGCCCGAGCACGTGCTGCGGACCTCGCACGGGCAGATCAAGATCGCCGGGCTAGGCGTCGACGCCGCGGTACGCCAGGTGCCGGTGCCCGACCCGGAGGAAGCTCTCCGCCAGGACACCCGCGGCGCTGCCGCCGTCCTCTACGCCGCGCTCACCGCCCGCTGGCCCGGGGACGACGGTGACACCACCCTGCCCGCCGCGCCCCAGGACGCGAGTGGGCTGTGCAGCCCGCGGCAGGTGCGGGCGGGTATCCCCGACGACCTCGACGAGCTCGTCTGCCGCGCCCTGGGCACCCGGTTGCGCCACGGCGCCACTCCGGTGGAGACCCTGCGGGACCTGGCGACCGGCCTCGCGAGCACGCAGGCGACCAGTCGCATCCCGGTGGTGCAGCAGCCGGTCGAGCGTGACGACGACACGCCGTTCCCGCCGCCGACCTACCTCACGCCGTACGACGACTCGCGGCCGCCACGCTCCCTGTGGACCCGCGCCGCCTGGGTGGCCGTCGTGCTGATCCTCGCTGTCGGCCTCGGCCTCGCGGGCTGGCAGCTGGTGACAGCGGTCGGGAACCGCGGCGAGGACGACCCCAATGCCTCGGGGACGTCGACGTCGCGCGCCTCACCCTCCGCGGCGAACCGCCCGGTCCGGGTCACCGACGTCACCACTCTGGACCCGCCGCCCGCGGGAAACTCCGAGGAGAACGACGACCGGGTGGCGCGGGTCGCGGACGGGGACGCGGACACCGTCTGGACGACCAAGCGCTACAACGAGCAGTTCGGGCCGGGCGGGCTCAAGCGGGGCGTCGGGGTGGTGCTCGACCTCGGGCGCGAGCGCGAGGTCAGCAGCGTGACGGTGGCCCTCGAGGGGTCGGGCACCGATGTCGAGCTGCGGGCGGCGTCCTCGGCTGGTGAGGCCCCGGCCGACTACGAGGTCGTGGCCGAGGCGAGCGACGCCTCGGGTCGCGCCGAGCTGCGCGCCGACGAGCCCGCGACGGCCCGCTACCTCCTGCTCTGGCTCACCGCCCTGCCCTCGGTCGACGGCGGATACCGCGCCGGTGTCTCCGAGGTCACGGTTCGCAGTTAGCCGGCTACCACGTCCTAGGCTGGACGGGCGACGACCGGGAGCGGTCGGCTGCGTCGCCGAGCGACGGAGGCTGCAGATGGGCGGGTGGTCGGAGTACGCCGACCTCTCCGACCCTGTCCTGCTCGAACGACACGCGGGCGGTGACCCCGACGCCTTCGGCGAACTGGTGCGCCGCCATCGTGACCGGCTCTGGGCCGTGGCGCTGCGCACCCTCGGCAACCCCGACGAGGCAGCCGACGCCGTGCAGGACGCCTGCGTCTCGGCGCTGCGGGCGGCCGGCCCGGGGGCGAGCGCGGCGTTCCGGGGCGAGGCCGCAGTCACGACGTGGCTGCACCGCATCGTGGTCAACGCCTGCCTCGACCGAGTACGCCGTCAGGCGAGCCGACCGACGGATCCGCTGCCCGATGCCGACGTGCCGGCGCGCGGCGACGCGATCGGCGCCCGGGACACGGCCCTGGACGTGACCGCCGCGCTCGCCACGCTCCCCGTCGAGCAGCGCGCCGCGCTGATCCTTGTCGACATGTACGGCTGGAGCGTGGACGACGCCTCCCAGGTGCTCGACTGCGCACCCGGCACCGTGAAGAGCCGCTGCGCGCGGGGTCGGGCCCGGCTGCTCCCGCTGCTTCGCGAACGCCGGGCTGACGGCGGGGCGGAAGCGGAGAACCCCGCGTCCACGTGGAACCCGGGAGCGCACGGCGGCGTCCCACCTGGGACCGGACCCGACCCGTCGACCCCCCGAGGGAGGTGAGCACCCGCATGACGACACCGACCGAGCACGACGGTCATCTCGACATCGAGGTGCTCGCCGATCACGCCGAAGGGCTGCTCGAACCCGCCCAGGAGGCGCGAGCCGACACCCATCTCGCGTCGTGCCCACGCTGTCGTGGTGTCTTCGACGACCTCGGCCTGGTCAGCGCCCGCCTCGCCGACGCCGGGGACACCGGGCCGATGCCCTCCCACGTGGTCGACCGGCTGGAGCGGGCCCTGGCCGACCCGGACGCGCGCCCAGCAGCCGGGACCCGCTCGACGACGGTGGTGCCCCTCGAGCGGACGCCGGCGCGGCTCCCACGCAGCAGCCGCCTGCTGCAGGCCGTCGCGGCCTGTGTGGTGCTGCTGGCCGGTGTCGCCATCGGCATCTCCGCCTTCGTCGGCGGCGGCAACCCGGGGCCCGCCAGCGACGATGCCGGGGCGGGCAGTGCCGAGAAATCCGCTGGAGACACCGCGGCCCGGGCCGACAGTGCCTATCCAGTGCTCGCCACCGGCCGCAACTACACCGAGAAGTCCGTGGTGGCCGCCGTTCCTGGCCTGCTGGCCGGCCAGCCCGCGGCAAGCCTCCAACGCGAACCCGGGAGCGCGGCACCGAGCGAGGAAGGCTCCGCCCCGGCCAGCTCGGAGCAGCCCGAGGGCGCCACCGGCGGGACGGTCGACCCGACGGCGCTACAGGCGTGTATCGACTTCATCACCGGGACGGCGACTCCCATCACCCCCCTGGCCGTGGACCGGGCCAGCTACCAGGGCAAGGACGCGTTGGTGATCCTGGCGCCGGGCCCCGAACCCGGCGACGTTGACGTATGGGTGGTAAGGCCCGGCTGTGCCACGGACGACGCCCTACTGGCGTTCCTGCGGACCACGCTGCCCTGATCGGGGCGGGAATTCCGGGGTCCTAGGATCGGTTGACGGGTTTGTTCACTCGGACAAGTTCCGCAACGTTGTCCCGACCCCTTCAGCCATCGAAAGGTCACCTGTGCCCGACGTCCGCGACGTCATCGTGATCGGCTCCGGTCCAGCTGGCTACACGGCTGCCCTCTACGCCGCGCGAGCCAACCTGCGCCCCCTCGTCTTCGAGGGATCGGTCACCGCCGGCGGCGCGCTGATGAACACGACCGACGTCGAGAACTACCCGGGCTTCCCCGACGGCGTCATGGGTCCCGATCTCATGGACCTGCTGCGCAAGCAGGCCGAGCGCTTCGGCGCCGAGCTGGTCACCGACGACGTGACCGCGGTCGACCTGACCGGCGAAGTCAAGACCGTCACCGACGGCGCTGGTGCCACCCACCAGGCACGCGCGGTCATCATCGCGACCGGCTCCGGCTACCGCGAGCTCGGCCTCGAGAACGAGAAGCGCCTCTCCGGCCACGGGGTGTCGTGGTGTGCGACGTGTGACGGCTTCTTCTTCCGCGACCAGGACATCGTCGTGGTCGGCGGCGGCGACACGGCTATCGAGGAAGCCACCTTCCTCACCCGCTTCGCCAAGTCTGTGACGATCGTGCACCGCCGCGACGCACTGCGCGCGTCGAAGATCATGCAGGACCGCGCGTTCGCGAACGAGAAGGTCCGGTTCCGCTGGAACAGCGAGGTCGTCGACGTACTCGGTGACACGAAGGTGACCGGCGTACGCCTGCGCGACACTCTCACCGGCGAGGAGTCCACCCTCGACGTGACGGGCCTGTTCATCGCCATCGGCCACGATCCGCGCAGTGAGCTGTTCGAGGGTCAGCTACGCCGCGACGACGAGGGCTACATCCTCGTCGACGCACCCTCGACGCGCACCAACCTGGTCGGCGTCTTCGCCAGCGGCGACGTCGTCGACCACGTCTACCGTCAGGCAGTCACCGCGGCCGGCACTGGATGTGCTGCCGCCCTCGACGCCGAGCGCTACCTCACCTCCCTCGAGGACGCCGCCCAGACCGGCGAACCGGTTCAGGCGGCCCAGGCCGTCAACGTCAATGCTTGACAGCCCCGTGCTGCATCATCACTGATGCAACGCCAGCAACAGAAACCACTGCAACCGAGAGGAACCACCGTGGGCGCCAAGTCCGTCACCGACGCCAGCTTCAGCACCGACGTCCTGCAGAACGAGAAGGCGGTGCTCGTTGACTTCTGGGCAGAGTGGTGCGGCCCGTGCCGTCAGGTCTCGCCCATCCTCGAGGAGATCGCGGGCGAGCACGCGGACAAGATCGACATCGTCAAGCTCAACGTGGACGAGAACCCGGCGACCGCAGCGCAGTACGGCGTGACCTCGATTCCCACGCTGAACGTCTACAAGGGCGGCGAGGTCGTCAAATCGATCATCGGGGCCAAGCCGAAGGCGATCCTGCTGCGCGACCTCGAGGCTTTCATCTAGGCGGTCGTCCCGGCGTGTCGCAATGGCTTTACTCAGCGTGGCCGCCGAGTATCGAAACGGCTATCATCGGCCAACCGGCGTGAACGTGCGCCGGAAACGGCGCACCCGAACCCCGTTCGCAGACCCCGTCC
This sequence comes from uncultured Actinomycetota bacterium, assembly GCA_963839955.1. Lineage (GTDB taxonomy): Bacteria > Actinomycetota > Actinomycetes > JACCUZ01 > JACCUZ01 > CAWIXB01. The sequence goes on along the minus strand of CAWIXB010000002.1, from coordinate 21,135 downwards.
GTCTCTCGTAGAGCGAGGAGTCGCCGAGCAATGACTTTCGAGCGCTTGTACCGCCGGGGGGACTCGGGGCCTGCCGTCGCGGAGATCCGCACCAAGCTCGCGGTGCTCGGCCTGCTCAGCGACAGCCCGGCGACGACGGTCGAGCACACGGCGACAGCACAGTTCGACGACGCGACCGACCGTGCGGTCCGCGAGTTCCAGCAACAGCGCGGCATCACCGTCGACGGCATCGTCGGGCCTCGCACCTACCAGGCACTGGACGAGGCGCGCTGGCGACTCGGCGACCGGATCCTGTCGTTCATCCCCGCGCGGTTGATGGCGGGCGACGACGTGGCAGGACTGCAGCAACGGCTGCTCGACATGGGCTTCGACTGCAGTCGCGTCGACGGCCTGTTCGGTGTCGAGACGGAGCAGGCCATCCGTGACTTCCAGCGAAACGTGGGTCTGGTGCCGGACGGTACGTGCGGCCCGGCCACGTTCAAGGCACTCAACCAGCTCACCCGCACCGTCGTCGGGGGACAGCCGCAGGCGATGCGCGAGTCGGAGGCGATCAACCAGGCCGGGCCGACGCTGTCGGGGAAGCTCGTCATCATCGATCCCGGACACGGCGGCGGTGACCACGGTGTCACCGGCCACCACATCGACGAGGCGAGCCTGGTCTACGACCTTGCGTCGCGGATCGAGGGCCGGCTGACGGCGACCGGCAGCTCGGCGTACCTCACCCGTGGGCACGAAGGTGTGCTGGACGAGGTGGAGCGGGCGAACTTCGCCAACGCGGCGGGCGCCGACCTGGTCATCTCCCTGCACACCGACGCCTACTCCAGCGAGCGGGCCTCCGGTTGCGCCACCTACTACTACGGCAACGACCGCTTCGGGCACCACTCGAGTGTGGGCCAGCGGTTCGCCGAGCTGGTGCAGAAGGAGATCTGCGCGCGCACCGATCTCGTCGACGCGCGCATTCATCCCAAGACGTGGGACCTGTTGCGCCGCACCAGGATGCCTGCCGTGCGCATCGAGGTCGGCTATGTCACCAATCCGGGTGACGCGGCGCGGCTGTCCGATCCCGCCTTCCGCGACGTGCTGGGTGAGGCGGTCGTGGCCGCCGTGCAGCGCTTGTACCTGCCGCCCGACGAGGACGCGGAGACCGGGCGCCTGCGCATCCCAGCACTGCGCGGCTGAGTCAGACCGGCCGGAACACCGGCTCGGGGTTCATCGAGCCCAGCAACCGCTCGAGGGCGACCTCCACGTCCTCACGCCAGGACAGCGCGTTCTTCAACTCGAGTCGCAACCGCGGGAATCGATGGTGCGGGCGCACCGTCTTGAACCCGACCGCCAGCAGATAGTCGGCCGGAACGACGCAGGCGCGACGGGGAATCTCGTCACCGGTCGACGCCGAGATCTCGCCGAACGCCTCGATGGCCTTGATGCCACGGCGGGAGAGATCCTTGGCGGCCCCCTGGAGCAGCATCCGGCCGATGCCCCCGCCGGTGAGCTCCGGGAGCACCGCCGCCGTCACCAGGGCGACCGCATCCCCCGACACCGGAGAGGTGGGGAACGCGAGGGTGCGTGGCACGTGAATCGGCGGTGCGTAGAGGACGTAGCCGGCCGGCACCGAGTCGACGTAGGCGATCTTCCCGCACGAACCCCAGTCGAGCAGGGTCGAGGAGACCCAGGCCTCCTTCTCCAGGCCTGGGTCGCCCGAGGCCTCGGCGTTCTCACGGGCCACGGGGTCGAGCTCCCAGAACACGCAACGCCGGCATGAGCGTGGCAGGTCGTCGAGATTGTCGAGCGTGAGGTTCGCGAGCCGACGCGACAAGGCTGCCCTCCCCTCACCCACCCGGAGCCGTCATCGTAGGGCGCGGCGGCTCACCCGGCTAGGTTCCCGGCCACCCTGCCTGTGCGTCCAGAGACGAATCGATGTGTCGACATATCGCCTCGTCGACAGAGGTGGCCGGTGCGGTCCCTAGCCCTCCGCGAGGGCGGGCACCGACTCCCGCGCGTCCTGGTCGGCGTCGGGTCGGGTCTCCGTGTCGGTCTCCGCCTCTGCCAGGGACGGGACCGGGTCGCTCGGAGACATCAGTGCGACGATGCGCTCCAGGTCGTCGAGGGACGCGAACTCCACGATGATCCGCCCCTTCGACCGGCCGAGGTCGACCTTGACCCGGGTCTCGAACCGATCGGCAAGCCGGTCGGCGAGGACGGCCAGCTTGGGTGCCACCGGCTTCGGCGACCTGGACCGACGCCGCGCCGGGACGTCGTCACTGCCGACGGCAACGATCTCCTCGACGTTGCGCACCGACAGGCCCTCGGCCACGACCCGTTGTGCCAGGCGCTCCTGAGCGGCCCCGTCCTCGAGGCCGAGCAGGGCGCGGGCATGTCCGGCGGAAAGCACCCCGGCCGCCACCCGGCGCTGCACCAACGGTGGCAGCCGCAGCAGCCGGAGGGTGTTGGAGATCTGCGGACGGGACCGCCCGATACGCCCGGCCAGCTCGTCGTGCGTGCAGCCGAAGTCGTGCAGCATCTGGTCGTAGGCGGCTGCTTCCTCCAGCGGGTTGAGCTGGGCGCGATGCAGGTTCTCGAGGAGGGCGTCACGCAGCATCGCCTCGTCCTCGGTGTCGCGCACGATCGCCGGGACCGAGTCGAGCCCCGCCTGGCCGGCCGCGCGCCACCGCCGCTCGCCCATGATGAGCTCGTAGCGATCCGCACCGAGCTGGCGTACGACGATCGGCTGGAGCATGCCGACCTCGCGCACCGAGTGCACGAGCTCGGCCATTGCCTCCTCGTCGAAGACCTGGCGCGGCTGGCGCGGGTTCGGGGTGATCTCGTGGAGTGCGATCTCGGCGAAGCGTGCACCGCGGACCTCGACGAGCGGGTCCCCCGGCGCCGATGCGCCTGACGAGGCCGCTGTGACTTCCGGGTCGTGCCCACCGGGGTGCGCCTCGCCGTCGTCCCCGTTCCGGGAGATCGTCGGACGGTCGCTGCGCTCCGGGATCAGGACGTCGACCGGCGACGGCGAACCTTTGCCGTCCTCGCCCCGCCCGGGTGCCGGCGGGATCAACGCCCCCAGGCCACGGCCCAGGCCTCGTCGTTTGTCGCTCATCGCGTCGCCTCCTGCGTCGGTCGGGACGGGGTGGACGAGGAGTGGTGGTCCGCCCCTCGCATGGCCATCTCACGCGCCGCCTCCAGGTAGGAGAGAGCGCCGGTGGACCCCGGGTCGTAGGTCATCACCGTCTGCCCGTAGCTGGGCGCCTCCGAGATGCGCACCGAGCGCGGAATGCTGGTGCGCAGCACGGTCGTCACGAAGTGCGCGCGCACCTCGTCGGCCACCTGCGCGGCCAGCCGGGTCCGCGCGTCGTACATGGTGAGCAGCACGGTGGAGACGTGCAGCCCGGGGTTGAGGTGCGCCTTGACCAGCTCGATGTTGCTGAGCAGCTGCCCCACCCCCTCCAGCGCGTAGTACTCGCACTGGATCGGGATGAGCACCTCCGGCGCGGCCACCAAGGCGTTGACGGTGAGCAGGCCCAGGCTCGGCGGGCAGTCGATGAGCACGTAGTCCGGCTGGGGCGTCTGCCGCTCCTCGCAGGTGGCGGCGTAGCGGGCGAGGGCGCGCTGCAGCCGGGACTCGCGTGCGACCAGCGAGACCAGCTCGATCTCGGCGCCCGCCAGGTCGATGGTCGCGGGCACGCAGGAGAGCCCGTCGATGCCGGGGACCGGCGTCGCGACCTCTTCGAGCGGCCGGCCGTCGACCAGGACGTCGTAGACCGAGGGCACCTCGGCGTGGTGGTCGACTCCCAGGGCGGTCGACGCGTTGCCTTGCGGGTCCAGGTCGATGACCAGCACCGTCGCGCCCTGCAGTGCCAGGGCGGCCGCCAGGTTGACGGTCGTGGTGGTCTTGCCGACGCCGCCCTTCTGGTTCGCGACGGTGAGGACGCGCGGTGAGGTCGGGCGGGGCAGGGGCTCGCCGGTACGACGGGCGAGGACCCGGACGGCCGTCTCGGCGGCGCGGGCGATCGGTGTGTCCACGGTTTCACGTGAAACGTCATCCACGACGGAGTACTCCTCGGCGGTGGCGACGTCGCCGTCCACGGCACTCAGCGGGGCAGCGTTGGTTTCACGTGAAACAGGAACAGCGGGGGCGGCGGGCCCCGACGTCACCTCGACGGGGGCGGGGGGTGCCGACGTCACCTCGACGGGGGCGGCAGGCGCCGGCGCGTCCTCGGCCTTGTCGACAGCGGAGGTGCCCTGGAGACCCTGTACAGCCTGGCCCGTACGCGGCCATCCGGGGCCGGTGGGGATGCCGGGCAGCCCGGCAGCCGCCTTCCGCGTGGGCCATCCGGGGTCGATCGCCCTCCCGGGCAGAGTTGTCGGTGCCCTCCCGGGCAGGGTTGTCGGTGCCCTCCCGGGCAAAGTTGTCGGTGCCCTCCCGGGCAGACCTGTCGGGGCGGGGTCGACGGCTGTCATGAGCGGCCTGCTCCCTTCCCGGCCCGGAGCATCCGGACCACTGTCGTCGGCTCGGAGAGTCGGTCCCCGCCCACCTGCAGCACCGTCCAGGACGATGCCCCCAATCCGGGCAATTCCGGCTCGGCGTCGGCCAGTTCGGCTTGGGCACGGACTCCCTTGAGCGCCAGGAGACTACCGCCGGGCACCGCTAGAGGCAGGGACCAACGCGCCAGTTTGGCCAACGGAGCAACAGCGCGGGCGACGACGACGTCGGCGCGAATCTCGCTCGCGAGCGTCTCGGCTCGCCCGCGAACGACACTCACGTTCGTCAGGCCGAGCGCCGCGACCGCCTCGTCGAGAAACGTGGTCCGGCGAAGCAGCGGCTCCACCAGGGTGACCCTGAGGTCGGGGCGCACAATCGCGAGGACGAGTCCGGGCAGGCCGGCACCGCTGCCCACGTCGCAGACCACAGCACCGCGAGGGATCAGGTCGGCGACGACGGCGCAGTTGAGCAGGTGACGTTCCCAGAGCCGGTCCGCTTCCCGGGGGCCCAGCAGGCCCCGCTCGACGCCCGGGCCCGCCAGCAGCTCGGCGTAGCGGATGGCCAGCGGCAGCGCGTCACCAAAGACCTGCGCTCGAACGTCCGGTGTTTCACGTGAAACAGCGGCCACCGGAAACGGTCAGCGCGAGGACGGCAGGACGACCACGCAGCGCCGGGGCTCTTCACCTTCGGACTCACTGCGCAGGCCGGCGGCGGCGACGGCGTCGTGCACGACCTTGCGCTCGAACGGCGTCATCGGGTCGAGCTTGATCGGCTCGCCTCGCTCCTTGGCCTCCTCGGCCGTGGTCCGCCCGAGCTCGGAGAGCACCGCGCGCCGGCCGGCACGGAAGCCGGCGATGTCCAGCATGAGCCGACTGCGCTGGCCGGTGCTCGTGTGGACGGCAAGCCGGGTCAGCTCCTGGAGGGCATCGAGCACCACGCCATCGCGACCCACCAGGTGCGAGAGGTCCCCGCCGACGACCGACACAGCGGCGCGGTCGTTCACGACGTCCATGTCGATGTCGCCGTCGAGGTCGGCGATGTCGAGCAGCTCCTCGAGGTAGTCGGCCGCGATCTCGCTCTCGCGCTCGAGCGCCGAGGCACCCGAGTCCTTATCGGAATCGCCCGGCGCCCCGGCCACGGTCGACTCATCGAGGTCGCCCGTCACGGTGCCCTGCTCGGCGTCCGTGGCGTCGATCGGGTCGGCGTTGCCGGCGGGGTGCGTGCTCGCGACCGAGTCTTCGGTGGAGGGAGTCATGACGGGAGTCAGTTCCTTCGGGGAGCGGATGGGGGCGAAAGAGAGGATACGGGCGAAAACAGGCGTAAACGGCCGTTAGCGGGCGCGACACAGCGCTTAAGACGCGGCCGGCTCGGCCCCGCCCCCTTCCGGGGCGGTTCCCCGCTGCGGAGGGCCCTGTTTCGACGGGCCCTGCTTCGGGGCGCCCTTGGGGCCTTGTTTCGGACCCTGCTTGGGACCTTGCTTCTGGCCTGGCTTCGCGGCTTGCTGTGGCCCTTGCTTCGGGCCCTGCTGTGGACCCTGCTTCTGGCCAGGCTTGGCCCCGTCCTGGGCACCCTGCGCCGGCGGCTGCGCCGGTCGCTTGGCCCGGGGCTTGCGCTTGGGCTGCTGACGCTGCCGCGGGGTCTGGGTGCCGGCATCCGTCCCGGAAGTCACAGGGTCCGTGGCGACATCGGTCGACGTCTCACCACCCGAACCGCCCTTGCGCGCCTCCTTCTGCTTGAGACGCGCCTGCCAGGCGTCGTAGGCGGGGGTGTCAGGAGCTGGGTTGCGCCGGATCACATAGAACTGTTGACCCATCGACCACAGGTTCGTGGTCAGCCAATAGAGCAGCACGCCAATCGGGAAGTTCACGCCGGTCACGGCGAACATCAGCGGGAAGATATAGAGCAGCATCTTCTGCTGGCGGAAGTACGGGTTGTCCATCGCGCTCGCCGGCATGTTCTTGCTCATCAGCTGCTTCTGCGTGGTGAACGTCGTCGCCGACATCAGCACGATGAGCACGGCAGTGACGATCTGCACGGTCAGGTCGTCGGCGCCGAGGAACTTGTCCGAGATGGGAGCCCCGAAGATCGTTGCTTCGGCTGCTTGCTGGGCGTCGCTCTCGTCGAGGAATCCGCGCGCCACGGGCGGCGTCTGACCGATGCCGTTGAGCACGTGGAACAGCGCGAAGAAGATCGGCATCTGAGCGAGGATGGGCAGGCAGCTCGCGAGCGGGTTGGTCTTCTTGTCGCGGAAGAGCTGCATCGTCTCCTGCTGCTGCTTCTGCTTGCTCGCGGGGTCGGTGCGGCCCTTGTACTTCTGCTGGATCTTCTTCATCTCCGGCTGCAGCAGCTGCATGCCGCGCTGGGCCTTGATCTGCTTGACGAACAGCGGGATCAGCAGGATGCGGATGACGATGACCAGCCCGACGATCGCGCCGCCCCAGGCCAACCCACTGGTGGGGTCCACACCGATGGACTCGAACAAGGTATGAAACGCCACCATGATGAAGGTGACGACCTGGTAGAGCGGTTCCAGGATGTTCACTGTCCAGCTCCCTGCGGGGGACGAGTCGTCGTTGCGCCCGCGAGGACGCCGTGTGAACGCTTGGGAGGAACGGGGTCCACGCCCCCGAGGTTCCATGGGTGGCAGCGCAGCAGCCGCCGGGCCGCCAGATAGGGGCCGATCAGGGGCCCGTGGGTGCGGACGGCCTCGATCGCGTAGGTGGAACAGGACGGGTAGAACCGGCACCGTGGCCCGAGCAGGGGCGACACCAGCAGCTGGTAGCCGCGGATCGGCGCCACCAGGATCGCGATCAGCACCCGCCTCACGACGTGCTCCCGGCCGGCGCGGACTTGCCGCGAGAACCCGATCGGCCGGCGAGGGCCTCGTCGAGGGCGGCGCTGAGCTCGGCGAAGGATGCGGCGGCAGACGCGGGAAGGGCCCGTACGACGAGCCTGGTGCCGGCCGGCAGGGTGGGCAGCCGTTCGGCGACGGCGTGCTGGAGCCGGCGGCGTACGCGGTTGCGGACCACTGCGCCTCCGACCGTGCGTCCGACGACGAACCCGGCGCGTGCGCTCGCCGGCTCCGTGCCTTCGGTCAGCTGCTCGGGCCGCGCGGCACGGTGGATCACCAGCAGCGGGCGACCGGCGACCGGGCGGCCGAGACCTCGGGCGGCGCCGGTGGACCGCACTCCGCCACGCATCGTCGCGACGTACTCGTCCCGTCGCCGTAGGCGCGCTCCGGCAGGCAGCACGTCGGTCAGGCCGAGAGCCGCGAACGCCCCTTGGCGCGGCGCGCGGTGATGATGGCCCGGCCGGCGCGCGTGCGCATCCGCAGCCGGAACCCGTGGGTCTTCGCCCGGCGGCGATTGTTGGGCTGGAAGGTGCGCTTGCTCACTCGTGGGCTCCCGAACGTGCCTGGTCTGCTGTCGGCGCTCCGGCCCGGTCGGCCAGGTCGCCTCGTGCGAAGGTGCTCGGATGCGCAGGTGCCCTGCAGCGGCCTACTTGTGCACAGGGCAAGACATGCGACAACGATCGTCGAGCACGCGACGACCCAACGGTACGGGCGCGGCCTCAGCAGGGTCAAACCGGCCCCCTCGTCACTGCGATTACCGCACCGACCCGGACGATTCGAGGACGACACGCCGAGGGGCGAACAAAAAACGAACGGGATGTGGACAAGTGGTTGCTGGCCCCCCTCCGGCGTTGTTAGCGTCGGCCCTTGCTGGGAGTCTTCCCCCATCCCCGTAGTGCGCCGACCGTGCCGACCCGGCACACGATCGACCACCGGGGGTCCCTGTGTACACAGCCTGTGGATGATCGTGTGGACAGGGGCGCCGTCCGGTCGGGGGACGGCCCACGCGGCCACCCTTCGGCACGCCGGCACGCCACCGGCGGGGTGTTCTGTGCCCGGATCCGAGCCCGAGTACCCTGACCGGCCCCTGTGGACGTGGGCGTGCCACTGCAGTGCTGACGTGTGAGGGAGTGCTCGTGACCGAGGAGATCGTGGCCGACCAGCGCAACGACAACCCGGACGGCGGTCAGCCCGCGCCCGTCGACCCCGAGATGTGGGACCGCGCCCGCAAGCTCGTCCAGGACACCGTCGGTCCGGGCGAGCGACCATGGGTGGGGATGACCCGCCTCGACGGCGTGGTCGGTGAGACGGCCCTGCTGTCGGTGCCGAACGACTTCGCCAAGGACATCCTCGAGCAGCGGCTGCGCCGGGCGATCACCGAGATCCTCACCGAAGAGCTGCAGCGTGAGGTCCGGATCGCCGTCGTGGTCGACCCGAGTCTCGACACCACCAGCCAGGACGAGTCCGCCGGCGCGACCGACGCTGCCGCCGACCAGGCATCCGATCATCCGGGCGAGCAACCGGATGCCCAGGGCGGGGGCGACGCGTCCCCCCAGCAGCCGCTGCCGTCCTACCAGCCGGACACCGCGTTCCGGCACGCGGGCACCGGCCGCGAGCCCGGCGTACGCCGGGAAAGTGAGCCGACCCGGCTCAACCCCCGCTACCTGTTCGAGACGTTCGTCATCGGCTCGAGCAACCGCTTCGCCCACGCGGCGGCGGTGGCCGTCGCCGAGGCGCCGGCCAAGGCCTACAACCCGCTGTTCATCTACGGCGACTCCGGCCTCGGCAAGACCCACCTGCTGCACGCGATCGGCCACTACGGCATGAGTCTGTACGCCGGGGTGCGGGTGCGCTACGTGAGCTCCGAGGAGTTCACCAACGACTTCATCAACTCGATCCGCGACGGCCGGGCCGACGGGTTCCGCCGTCGATATCGAGATGTCGACATCCTGCTCGTGGACGACATCCAGTTCCTGGAGAACAAGGAGCAGACCCAGGAGGAGTTCTTCCACACGTTCAACACCCTGCACAACGCCAACAAGCAGATCGTCATCTCCAGCGACCGCCCGCCCCAGCAGCTGGTCACGCTGGAGGACCGGCTTCGCAACCGCTTCCACTGGGGCCTCATCACCGACGTCCAGCCGCCCGAGCTCGAGACCCGCATCGCGATCCTGCGCAAGAAGGCCGCCCAGGACCGGCTCAACGTGCCGCCCGAGGTCCTGGAGTTCATCGCGAGCAAGATCTCGACGAACATCCGTGAGCTCGAGGGCGCCCTGATCCGGGTGACGGCCTTCGCCAGCCTCAACCGGCAGGGCGTCGACCTCTCGCTGGCCGAGATCGTGCTCAAGGACCTGCTCCCGGACAGCGCCCAGCCCGAGATCACTGCGGCAACGATCATGGCGCAGACCGCGCAGTACTTCGGCCAGTCCCTCGACGAACTGTGCGGCTCCTCACGCTCCCGGGTCCTGGTCAACGCCCGGCAGATCGCGATGTACCTCTGCCGCGAGCTCACCGACATGTCGCTGCCCCGCATCGGGCAGCAGTTCGGCGGCCGCGACCACACGACCGTCATGCACGCGGACAAGAAGATCCGCCAGCTGATGACCGAGCGCCGCAGCGTCTACAACCAGGTCACCGAGCTGACCAACCGGATCAAGAACCAAGCGCGGCAGGGCTAGGGCAGGACACGTTGCCGACCTCGTACCCCCGCTCCGCCGCGCGTCTGATTTGCGCTGGTACCTCCCGTCCTGGCCCGGGTACACACCTTGGGGACAACCCTGTGGATGCCGGTGGACGAGCCGGGGACACGCGCAGGATCCGCGTGTGGACGCACCGGTCGTACCCAGCCAGGGGCAGTGCGCGCCCAGTTCGGTCCGCAGGTTGTCCCCAGCGGCGTCTACGGTCTGACCAGGGTTTTCGTGGGTTGTCCCCACGATCCACCGCCCCTAGTGCGAACACGACAGATACCTATGGAGTTGGATCGACACACACAAGTCAGAGACGGCCGTCCTGGGGACAGGCCGCCCGACACGGTTCAGGAGGCGATGGCTGGTGAAGTTCCGGGTCGAACGTGACGTGCTGGCCGAGGCAGTCGCCTGGGCGGCGCGCGGCCTGCCGGCGCGCCCGCCGGTCCCGGTGCTGGCCGGCCTGCTCCTCGACGCCTCCGACGGCCGCCTGGTCCTCTCGAGCTTCGACTACGAGGTCTCCGCACGGGTCGAGATCCCGGCCGACATCAGCGAGCCAGGCGTGGCGCTGGTCAGCGGCCGGCTGCTGGCCGACATCTCGCGCAGCCTGCCGGCCCGGCCTGTCGACGTGTCCACGGACGCGGCGAAGGTGGTGGTGACCTGCGGCAGCGCTCGGTTCTCGCTGCTGACGCTGCCCGTCGAGGACTACCCGACGCTGCCCGAGATGCCCTCGGCGTCGGGCTCGCTGCGGGGCGGCGAGTTCGCGTCGGCCGTCGGCCAGGTGTCGATCGCGGCCGGTCGTGACGACACGCTCCCGGTGCTCACCGGTGTCCGGGTCGAGATCGAGGGCGAGAAGATCACCATGGCGGCCACCGACCGCTACCGCCTTGCGGTCCGTGAGCTGGCCTGGACGCCGGAGCAGTCCGGCCTCTCCGCGCTGGCGCTCGTGCCGGCCCGCACCCTGGCCGACACGGCCAAGTCGCTGGCCAGCGCCGACAAGGTGACCGTCGCACTGTCCGCCTCGGGCGGCTCCGGCGACGGTCTGATCGGTTTCGAGGGCTCGGGGCGGCTGACCACCTCGCGGCTGCTCGACGGTGAGTTCCCCAAGTACCGCTCACTGCTGCCGTCCGAGTCCGCGAGCGTCGCGACCATCGAGACCGCAGCGCTCGCCGAGTCGGTACGCCGGGTGGCGCTCGTCGCGGAGCGCAACACGCCCATCCGCCTCTCGTTCACCGACGGCGAGCTGACGCTCGAGGCCGGCACCGGCGACGAGGCGCAGGCGTCGGAGTCGCTCGATGCAGCGCTCGAGGGTGACGACATCGCGATCGCCTTCAACCCGGCGTACCTTCTCGACGGACTGGGCGCACTCGACGCCATGCAGGCCAAGCTGTCGTTCACCGCGGCCACCCGCCCCGCGGTCCTCTCGGCCGCTGGTGACGACGCGAGCGCGTCGGGCGACTACCGCTACCTGCTGATGCCGGTGCGACTTTCCGGCTGAGCATGGACAGCCCACAGACCGCCGACGACACACGAAGGGACCGCGATGAACATCGGCATCGTCGGCCTGGGCCGCATGGGCGGCAACATGCGCGAGCGGCTGCGCCGTGGCGGGCACGACGTGATCGGCTACGACCCCAACCCACAGGCAACCGATGTCGAATCCTTGGCGGCACTCGTCGCGAAGCTGAGCGCTCCCAAGGTCGTGTGGGTGATGGTGCCTGCGGGCGACGTCACTCGTGACACCATCCGCGAGCTCGGCGAGCTGCTCGGGCAGGGCGACGTGGTCGTCGACGGCGGCAACTCCCGCTATACCGACGACGCCGAGCATGCGGCGCACCTGCGCGACCGTGGCATCGGCTTCGTCGACGCGGGAGTCTCTGGTGGCATCTGGGGACTCGACAACGGCTACGCGTTGATGGTCGGTGGCAGCGACGACGACGTGGCGAAGGTGCGGCCGGCGTTCGACACGCTCAAGCCCGCCGACGAGGGTTTCGTGCACGCGGGCCCCGTGGGTGCGGGCCACTTCGCCAAGATGGTGCACAACGGGATCGAGTACGGCCTGATGCAGGCCTACGCCGAGGGCTACGAGCTACTCAACGCCAGCAAGGTCGTCGAGGACGTCCCCGGCGTCATCAAGTCCTGGACCCAGGGCACGGTGATCCGCTCCTGGCTGCTCGACCTCTTGGTTCTCGCGCTCGAGGCCGACCCGGACCTTGCCGACATCCAGGGCTTCGTCGACGACTCCGGCGAGGGGCGGTGGACGATCGAAGAAGCCATCAACCACGCCGTCCCGTTGCCCGTCATCACCGCCGCGCTCTTCGCGCGTTTCGCGTCCCGCCAGGACGACTCGCCGGCCATGAAGGCGGTCGCGGCGCTGCGCAACCAGTTCGGGGGACACGCGGTGACCAAGGTCGCCCGGCGTGAGGTCGAGAAGCCGGCCTGACGTGCACCTGTCCCACCTGTCGCTGCGCGACTTCCGCTCCTACCCCGAGGTGGAGCTGCCGCTCGAGCAGGGTGTGACGGTGCTGGTGGGCCCGAACGGTCACGGCAAGACGAACCTCGTCGAGGCCGTCGGCTACCTCTCGACACTCAGCTCCCACCGGGTCGCGCAAGACGCGCCGCTGGTGCGGCTGAACGCGGAACGCGCCGTGGTGCGGGGCAACGTCGTACGCGGTGACCGGGCCCTGCTCGTCGAGATCGAGATCACGCCGGGGCGGGCCAACCGGGCGCGGGTCAACCGCTCGCCGGTGCCGCGGCCGCGAGAGGTGCTGGGCATCCTGCGCTCGGTGCTGTTCGCACCCGAGGATTTGGCCCTCGTCAAGGGCGACCCGAGCGAGCGCCGCCGGTTCCTCGACGACCTGCTGGTGGCGCGGGCGCCACGTTTCGTAGGGGTGCGGGCCGACTACGACCGGGTGCTTCGTCAGCGCAACGCACTGCTCAAGTCGGCGGGCGCGAACGTCCGTGCGGGCAAGGGCGACCTGCGCACGCTGGAGGTGTGGGACTCCCACCTGGCGACCAGTGGCGCCGAGTTGCTGGCCGCACGCCTCGAGCTCGTCGACGCACTGCGGCCACTCGTCGACAAGGCCTACAACAGCGTGGCCGACACCGCGACGTCGACCGGGCCGGTCGCGGCCGACTATCGCAGCTCGCTCGGCGACGACGTGCCCCTGGTCGCCGACCGCGAGCTGTTGGCCGCGGCGATGCTCGAGCGACTGGCGTCGACGCGCAAGGCCGAGCTCGAGCGCGGGGTGTCACTCGTCGGTCCGCACCGGGACGACCTGGTGCTCAAGCTGGGGCCGATGCCGGCCAAGGGCTATGCCAGCCACGGCGAGTCGTGGTCGCTCGCGCTGGCCCTGCGTCTCGCGTCCTATGACCTCCTGCGGGCCGACTCCGACGACGACGGCGAGCCGGTCCTCGTCCTCGACGACGTGTTCGCCGAGCTCGACACCACGAGGCGCGACCGGCTGGCCGCCCTCGTGGCCGGCGCGACGCAGGTGCTCGTCACCGCGGCCGTGGTTGCTGACGTCCCGGAGTCGTTGCAGGGCGCTCGCGTCGACGTGATGGGCGGAGAGGTACGGCGGGTCCGGTGACCGGCGACATGACCAGCGAACCGTCGCGGGGCGACCAGTCCATGCCCGACGGCGACGGCGCCGGCGGCACCCGGCGTACCGGCCTGGAGGTCGCCCGGCAGGCGCTGGCCGCCGCCAAGGCCGAGGCGCGACGGCGCGGCTTCCGCACCGGAGCGTCGAGCCCGCGGTCCACCGATGCATCCACGCAGGCACGGTCGGGCGGGTGGCGCCGGTTCACCCCTGAGCAGCGCAGTGGCGCCCATCCCGACGAGCGCGACCCCCAGCCGCTCGCCAGCTCGCTCGACCGGCTGCTGGCTGAGGAGGGCTGGGAGACCGACGCGGCGGTCGGGGGCGTGATGGGCCGCTGGTCGGCGGTGATCGGCGCCGACCTCGCCGCACACTGCGCCCCCGTCTCCTACGACGAGGGGAAGCTCGTCGTGCAGGCCGCGTCGACGGCGTGGGCGACGCAGCTGCGACTGCTCGCTCCGACCCTGGTGCGCCGGCTCAACGAGGAGCTCGGGGAGGGGACGGTCACCTTCGTCTCGATCCTGGGCCCGGGCGCTCCGTCGTGGAAACGGGGTCCGCGCAGCGTCCGCGGGAGGGGTCCACGCGACACCTACGGGTGAGGTCGGCGGGCCAGGAGCGGGCGGTCTTCGGGCCCTTCAGAGCCACTGGCACACCCATCCCTCGTGGGGGGACCCATCCCCACCCATGCTGAACCGATTGGGCCGTCCCCAGGCGGGCCTGGTGGCCGGTTCTGCGGTCGTTGCCGGGTAGACTGGGACGCGATCCGCACCCCTGGTGCGCGTACGGCCCAGCCGGCCCCCGTTCACGTGGTCGAGGGCGACGTGTGCCCGGTGCCGCCAGGACGGAGAGGATGCCCGTGAGTGAGCCGGCAGAGTCGACCGAGTCGACCGTCGTGCCCGATGCCCCGCCGGTCCCGGCCGTCCCTCCAGTGCCCGCGGCGCTGCTGGAATCGGACTACGACGCCAGCCACATCCAGGTCCTCGAAGGGCTGGAGGCGGTCCGCAAGCGCCCCGGCATGTACATCGGCTCGACCGGTGAGCGCGGGCTGCACCACCTCGTCTACGAGGTGGTCGACAACGCGGTCGACGAGGCACTGGCCGGCCACTGCGACCGCATCGAGGTCACCCTGCTGCCGGGCGGCGGCGTCCGCGTCGTCGACAACGGCCGCGGCATCCCGGTCGACGAGGTCGCGAGCGAGGGTCGTCCCGCGGTCGAGGTGGTGCTCACGGTCCTGCACGCCGGCGGCAAGTTCGGCGGCGGCGGCTACAAGGTCTCCGGTGGTCTGCACGGCGTCGGAGTCTCGGTGGTCAACGCGCTGTCCTCGCGACTCGATGTCGACATCACCCGCGACGGCCACCGCTGGACGCAGTCCTACACCTACGGCACACCCGACGCGCCGCTGCACAAGGGCGAGGAAGTCGACTCGACCGGCTCGACGATCACGTTCTGGGCGGCGGAGGACATCTTCGAGACGACCGACTTCAGCTTCGAGACGCTCTCCGACCGCTTCCGCGAGATGGCGTTCCTCAACCGGGGTCTGACCATCGTGCTGCGCGACGAGCGCCCGGCCACCCTTGAGCAGCGCGCCGAGGACGAGATCGACAACACGACGCCGACCGAGGTCACCTATCGTTACGACGGCGGACTGGTCGACTACGTCAACCACCTCGGTGCTCGCAAGGACCAGGTGCACCGCACCGTCGTGTCCTTCGAGGCCGAGTCCGACCATGTCGACGGCGGCATGTCACTCGACGTGGCCATGCAGTGGAACACCGGCTTCAACGAGTCGGTGCACACCTTCGCGAACACCATCAACACCCATGAGGGCGGCACGCACGAGGAAGGCTTCCGTGCGGCGCTGACGTCGTTGGTCAACAAGTTCGCGCGCGACTGGAACATCCTCAAGGAGCGGGACGCCAACCTCACCGGCGACGACGTGCGCGAGGGCCTCACCGCGATCGTCAGCGTCAAGCTGTCCGACCCGCAGTTCGAGGGCCAGACCAAGACGAAGCTCGGCAACACCGAGGCCAAGTCGTTCGTGCAGAAGATCGTCAACGACCGGCTCGGCGAGTGGTTCGAGAAGAACCCGGGCGAGGGCAAGGACATCGCGCGCAAGGCGATGAGCGCGTCGATCGCGCGACTGGCCGCCCGCAAGGCGCGCGACGCCGCACGCAGCCGCAAGGGTCTGCTCGGCGGCGGCAGCCTGCCCGGCAAGCTCGCCGACTGCCAGTCGACCAACCCCGACGAGTGCGAGCTGTTCATCGTCGAGGGCGACTCGGCCGGCGGTCCGGCCAAGCAGGGCCGCGACCAGCGCGTCCAGGCGATCCTGCCGATCCGCGGAAAGATCCTCAACGTCGAGCGCGCGCGCATCGACCGGGTGCTGCAGAACCAGGAGGTGCAGGCCATCATCTCGGCGCTGGGCACCGGGATCCAGGGCGACGACTTCGACCTCAACCGCCTGCGCTACCACAAGATCGTGCTGATGGCCGACGCCGACGTCGACGGCCAGCACATCCGCACCCTGCTGTTGACGCTGCTGTTCCGCTACATGCCCGAGGTCGTCGAGCAGGGCTACGTCTTCCTCGCGCAGCCGCCGCTCTACAAGCTGAAGTGGTCGCGCCCGGCCGACCCGGAGTACGCCTACTCCGACCGCGAGCGCGACGTGCTGCTGGCGGCCGGCCGCGAAGCTGGCAAGAAGCTGCCCAAGGACGAGGGCATTCAGCGCTACAAGGGTCTCGGCGAGATGAACAACGACGAGCTGTGGGACACCACGATGGATCCCGCACGGCGCATCCTTTTGCAGGTGACGCTCGAGGACTCAGCCCGCGCCGACGAGATGTTCACCACCCTGATGGGCGAGGACGTCGACTCCCGCCGCCGCTTCATCCAGCGCAACGCCAAGGACGTCCGCTTCCTGGACATCTAGGTGCGACAAGGACCCCGCCGCGTCGTACTTCTGAGGAGACAACCGCGTGACTGACGACACCACCACCACCCCTGTTGGGCCGGGCGGCCGGATCGAGCCGGTCGACCTGCAGGTGGAGATGCAGCGCTCCTATCTCGACTACGCGATGAGCGTGATCGTGCAGCGGGCGCTCCCCGACGTGCGTGACGGCCTCAAGCCGGTGCACCGCCGTGTGCTCTACGCGATGTACGACGGTGGCTACCGCCCGGACCGCGGGTTCTCGAAGTGCTCGCGTGTCGTCGGCGACGTCATGGGTCAGTACCACCCGCACAGCGACACCGCGATCTACGACACGTTGGTTCGCCTCGGGCAGCACTGGTCGCTGCGTTATCCGCTCGTGCAGGGCCAGGGAAACTTCGGCTCGCCGGGCGACGACCGCCAAGCCGCTATGAGGTACTGCGTTGTCGGTGACACAAGGGTTCGCTCGGCGACTGGTGAGACTTGGCGGATCGGCGACGTTGCTCCCGACGCGGCGCCGAACACGGACACGCCGCTCGGCGACGTCAAGCTCCTGGGTCGCTCGGGAGAACCAGTTGCTGCGTCGATGCTGTTCCACTCCGGGTCACACCCCACGAAACGGCTCACCACCCGCGAGGGCTACTCGGTGCAAGGCACGCACAACCACCCCGTCCTGTGTCTCGTAGACGTGGCCGGTGTGCCGCTGCTCCAGTGGCGGCTGCTCGAGGAAGTCCAGCCGGGTGACCGTGTGGTGCTCTACCGCGGCGAGCCCGACTTTGGCGCACCGCTCGAGGACCATGAGGCTGAGCTCGCAGAGCAGTTGGGCACGTCTGCGCCCGACTCGGTGCCCTCGGACGTGTGGCAAGGCGGGATGGCATTCAAGCGTCGCTTCTTGCAGGCGCTGTTCGAGGGTGATGGCTCCTCGTCGCTGCTTCCGCGCAACACCATCCAGGTCTCCTACTCCACCCGCAGCTCGGTCCTGGCGGCGGAGGTCCAGCAGCTGCTCCTCGAGTTCGGTGTGGTGAGCCGGCAGCGCCGCCACGGCAGCGGGGAGATCAAGGTCTACCTCGGCAACCGGCGCGACGCGCGCCTGTTCGCGACGCGGGTCGGCTTCTTCGGGCGCAAGCAAGCGAAGCTCGTCCGCGACCTGGAGACGATCCCCGCGACGAGCGTCGCGATGTCGAGCGACCACGTGCCGTTCGTCGCCGACTACCTCCGCGCGGTCGGCGGGCAGACCGGCGCGAGTCGATCCTGGTTTCGCTACCACAACATCGATCTCATCGAGCGGTGGGAGCGCGACGCCGACAAGATCTGGTCCCACGTGGACGACGCCGAGGCGCGCCGTGTAGTCGAACCGCTCGTCGACGGACGCTACTACTACGCGCAGGTCGCCAGCGTCGAGGATGCCGGCGTCGAGCCCGTCTGGTCGTTCCGCGTCGAGACCGACGACCACGCGTTCCTCACCAACGGCATCGTCAGTCACAACACCGAATGCCGGCTGGCACCGCTCGCGATGGAGATGGTGCGCGACATCGACCAGGAGACGGTCGACTTCGCGCCCAACTACGACGGCCGACAGCAGGAGCCGCAGGTCCTGCCGGCGCGGTTCCCCAACCTGCTCGTCAACGGCTCGGGCGGCATCGCGGTTGGCATGGCGACCAACATCCCTCCGCACAACCTGCGCGAGGTCGCCTCGGGTGTGCGCTGGCACCTCGAGCACCCGGAGGCGTCGAACGAGGAGCTGCTCGACGCTCTGCTCGAGCGAGTGAAGGGTCCCGACTTCCCGACCTCGGGCCTGATCGTCGGCACCAACGGCATCCAGGAGGCCTACCGCACCGGGCGTGGGTCGGTCACGATGCGGGCCGTCGTCGAGGTGGAGGAGGACAGCCGAGGCCGTGCGCAGCTGGTCATCACCGAGCTGCCCTACCAGGTCAACCCGGACTCGCTCGCCCGCAAGATCGCCGAGCTCGCCGACAGCGGCAAGGTCTCGGGCATCGCCGACCTGCGTGACGACTCGTCGGCGCGCACGGGGATGCGGCTCGTCGTCGTCCTCAAGCGTGACGCGGTGCCCAGCGTCGTACGCAACAACCTCTACAAGCACACCCAGCTGCAGGACACGTTCGGTTGCAACATGGTGGCGCTGGTCGACGGCGTGCCGCGCACGCTGGCGCTCGACGCGTTCGTGCGCCACTGGGTCATCCACCAGGTCGAGGTCATCGTCAGGCGGACGCAGTTCCGTCTCCGCGAGGCCGAGAAGCGCGCCCACCTGCTGCGCGGCTACCTCAAGGCGCTCGACGCGATCGAAGAGGTCATCGCGCTGATCCGGGCGAGCCAGACCGTCGAGGAGGCGCGCGTCGGGTTGATGGGCCTGCTCGAGATCGACGAGCTCCAGGCCGAGGCGATCCTCGCGATGCAGCTGCGCCGTCTCGCTGCGCTGGAGCGGCAGAAGATCGTGGACGAGTACGACGACCTGATGGAGCGGATCGCCGACTACAACGCGATCCTCGAGTCGCCCCCTCGCCAGCGCCAGATCATCAGCGACGAGTTGGCCGAGGTCGTCGAGCGCTACGGCGACGAGCGGCGTACCCAGCTCATCCCCTACGAGGGCGACATGTCCGCCGAGGACTTCATCCCCGAGGAGGACGTGGTCGTCACGATCACCCGCGGGGGCTACGCCAAGCGGACCAAGGTCGACCAGTACCGCGCGCAGCGCCGAGGCGGCAAGGGCGTGCGCGGGGCCCAGCTGCGCCAGGACGACCTCGTCGAGCACTTCTTCGTGACGACGACGCACCACTGGATCCTGTTCTTCACGAACAAGGGCCGGGTCTACCGCGCGAAGGCCTACCAGCTGCCCGAGGCCGGTCGCGACGCCCGCGGTCAGCACGTGGCCAACCTGCTGGCCTTCCAGCCCGACGAGCAGATCGCCCAGGTGATCGACCTGCGCGACTACGAGGTCGCGCCCTACCTCGTGCTCGCCACCACGAAGGGCATGGTCAAGAAGACCCGGCTGACGGAGTACGACTCGAACCGCACGGGCGGGTTGATCGCCATCAACCTCCGCAGCGACGAGTCCGGCGACGACGAGCTCATCTCGGCCCGGCTGGTCAACGCCGAGGACGAGCTCCTGCTCGTGAGCCGCCGCGCCATGTCGGTCCGCTTCACGGCGACCGACGAGGCCCTCCGGCCCATGGGCCGGGCCACCTCGGGCGTGACCGGCATGCGCTTCAAGGGCGACGACGAGCTCCTGGTGATGGAGGTCGCCCGGGCCGGCGGGAGCGTGTTCACGGTCACCAACGGCGGGTTCGCCAAGCGGACGGACGTCTCGGAGTACCGCCTCCAGGGCCGGGGCGGCTATGGCACCCAGGCCATGAGGTTCTCCGAGGCCAGGGGCGCCCTGGTGGGGGCTCTGGTGGTCGAGGAGACCGATGAGGTCTTCTCGATCAAGGCCAATGGAGGCGTAACAAGGGTCTCGGTTGGGGAAGTCAACCCGACAGGACGTGTCACCATGGGCGTGCGGTTCATCTCGCTCGCCGACGATGACACCGTCGTGGCGATCGCCCGCAACGCCGAGCGGGCGGTGGCCGAGCAGGACCCGACGCTTGACCCGGCGCTGGACCCGCCCTCGGGCCAGCCCGACACTGGTGACGGTACGGCGCCACCCGAGGAGGAGGGGACGGACGCGTGAGCACCCCTGGCGGCTCGGGCACGCCCTCGTCGGGCCCCTCGGGCGGCCGTGATTGGCGCAGCGGCCAGCCGACGGCCACCATGCCGGCGGTTGCGAACCCGGAGCCGCAGCCGCCCCACGCCCCCAGCCACCGGGCGGCGGTCGCCCCCCGGCCCAAGGCGCGCAAGGCGCGGCTCATGCTTGCCCGGGTCGACCCCTGGTCGGTGATGAAGCTGTCCTTCCTGCTCTCCCTGGCGCTGGCCATCGTCGCCATGGTGGCCGTCTTCGTGCTGTGGTCGGTGCTCGACTCGATGGGCGTCTTCGACTCGGTCAGCCGCACCGTCGAGAGCGTGACCCGCTCCAGCGACACCGATGAGGGAGTCGACCTCCTGGAGTACATCGGGCTCTCGCGCGTGCTCACCGTCACCGCGGCGCTGTCCGCGGTGAACGTCGTGCTGATGACCGCCCTGTGCACCCTCGGGGCGTTCCTCTACAACCTCGCGGCCAGCCTGGTCGGGGGCCTGCACGTCACCCTCACCGAGGACGTCTGAGCCTCTCCCGCCAGGCCCGATCTGGTTGGGTCGAGCGCGAGGCCTTGGGGTAGTCTCGTGCGGCGCACGGGCCTATAGCTCAGCTGGTTAGAGCGCTGCCCTGATAAGGCAGAGGTCAGTGGTTCAAATCCACTTAGGCCCACGCCCATCCCATCTGCTGCGGAGGTCCCTGATGCCGAAGAAGCTCCTCGTCGCCGCCGTGGCAGCAGTCGGAGGCCTGCTCGCCTATCGCAAGGTCGTCGCCGACCGCGAGGCCGAGCAAGGCCTCTGGTCGGAAGCGTCCGACCCCATCTGACCATCCGGCCCGGGCGGCGTCCCGGCCTCCCGGGGACGTAGCTCAACTGGCAGAGCACCGCCTTTGCAAGGCGGGGGTTAGGGGTTCG